>URGK01000052.1 GCA_900547295.1 uncultured Eubacteriales bacterium | reverse complement strand
AGAACACCCATAAAGTTAAAGGGTGGTCTGTACCACTAAAAAAGTTAAAGAGCCAGAAAAACAAGAGAGATGTTCAAAAGCGAACATCTCTTTTTCTCTTTTTTAGTTGTCTGCGTTATTATCAGGCTTTTTCGCTACATTTTCTATCGTGTCAACAACTACAGCATTAAGCTGTGCAGCGTTCTGTGATGTAACAACCGGATACCCGGTATCATTTTCAATATCTTGTCGTACCTGACCGGCATAGCTGCCACCGCGGCGGGCAATCTTCTGACTTTCTGAAAAACCCTCTGGCTGATGTGCTTTTGACAACTCTGTTGTTGTCGCTTCTGCTAACATATTCAGTACAATTTCTATCGTGCTCATGTTATCACGAAGATTTTCCTTTTTCAGGCCTTTCAGCTTTTTATATTGTCGGGTAGTCATACCAGACCACGCTTTTGTGATTTCATCGGTGAGGATAGCGTATTCTTTGTCCTGCTGTACGCCGCGCTCCTGCCTTTCAGCGGTAAGCTCATTACGGACACGTATGGAAAGGAGTTGCTGGTGAATCCAGTCTGTGTCATATCCTTTTTTATGATAAGTTTCTAATGCACGGTCAATTGCCTGTTCCGGGTCAATGGTTTCTTCAATGCGTTCACGTCCGACCTGTGCCAACCAACGTTTAAAAGGCTCTGCCTTTGGAGAAGGAATTGACTGGATAATTCTCAACAATCATTCAGTATTTGCTGCTTGAATTTTTCGCATTTTATCATCTGCGGCAGGCATTTGAACCAGGGTACAAATTGTACCCCAGTTGGCAGACAGTTCAGGATCACGAGCACGCATTTTCTTTATGTACTGTTTCGGATCAGAACTTTTTGCCAAAACTGCAATCACATCCTGAACGGAAAAATACCATTCTTCCTGTTCTTCATCCCATGCAGTGCGTATTTTTCTATCTTCGAAAAGCTGAATGGAATTATTTCTATCCATGTGTTTCAACCTCCTTGGAACATATATTTTAATTTTAACATTAAAGAGCTTTTATTTCTATAAGGGAAGCAAATTTCATTATAACAGGCATTGTGAAAATATGTGCAAACTGCTGGTGCTGCGAGGCTGTGGGAAAGCTGTTTCACCAAAACTTTTGAAAAATGCAAAACTACCTGCCGTTCTTTTTCCGTACAAATTTGACGATGGTATAAATCTACAAAAAACATATAAAAAAATTGTGAAAATCAACAATAAATTGTTGACAAAGTTCATTTTAAATGCAATAATTAGATATACTTAATTTTGAGGTGTATTATGAACCAGGTTATTAAAGACAGTATGATGACAAAAGAATATTTCTTTTTTAGCTACCAGGGCCTTTACTTTAGCGCTGGTAATTTGTGCTGCTGTAAACAATCGTGATATAATGCATCAGCTATATCAACAGATATTTACGGTATTTGCACAGCGGCAGGTACCGTTTTTTTAATCTTTAAATGAGTATTGCGGAGGAAAAAATGAAGAGCATATATGAACAGAAACAGGACATCGACAGACAAATCGAGGATTTATACAGACAGAGAAACGAGCTTGACAGGAAGCTTTCAGCAAAGGCTTTGGCAGAGAAAACAGACGAGCTTAGAGAGATAATCAGAAAAGCTTCCGAAAACGCGGAGCAGGTATTCCCGCAGCACGCCAGTGTAGCGTGTCAGGGCGTAGAGGGTGCCTATTCGCAGATAGCTGCGGAGAGGTTATTCAAATATCCGGGAATAATGTACTTCTCCAACTTCGAGGGAGTATTCAGATCCATAGAAAAAGGACTTTGTGATTATGGTATACTGCCTGTCGAAAACAGCACGGCCGGTTCTGTAAACAGAATATATGACCTGATGAAAGCACATAAATTCTATATCGTAAAAAGTGTCAGAATAAAGATAGACCATAATCTGGTGGCAAAGGCAGGCACAGATATGTCGGATATAAAGGAGATATTCTCTCACGAACAGGCGGTTGCACAGTGCAGTGAATTTCTTGATCAGCTAAAGGGAGTCAAGGTTACCGTATGCAGCAACACTGCGGCTGCTGCCAAAATGGTGGCAGAGTCCGAGAGAAAAGACATAGCTGCAATATCATCATCAAAATGCGCAGCTCTTTACGGACTAAAGGAGCTTGAAACAGCGATACAGAACGTGGAAAACAACTATACAAGATTTATATGTATAAGCAAATATCCGGAGATATATCCGGGAGCAGACAGAACAAGTATATCGGCAATACTGCCTCATACACCGGGAAGCCTGTGCCACATACTTAATATATTATCAGATGCAGGCTACAACCTTGTAAAGCTGGAGAGCAGACCGATACCCGATAAGGAATTCGAATTCAGATTCTATTTCGACTTCGAAATGTCGGTATATGCAAAAGATTTCATGGAGATACTCGAAGAGCTTGAAAAGGCCTGTGATGTATTTGAATATCTGGGCAGCTATTCGGAAACAGTGTAAACAGAGTTAAAGACAGATTGATTACGGAGGAATAAAATGATAACTGTATTAAAAGCGGAAACAACCAAAAAACAGCGCGATAAACTTATAGAGTGGTTTGAGTCACAGGGACTCAAAGTACATATTTCAGAGGGAGAATTCCAGACAGTACTGGGACTTGTGGGAGATACATCAAAAATAGACGAGGAGCTTGTTGAGTCGCTTGAGATGGTCGAAAGTGTCAAGAGAATAAGCGAGCCTTTCAAGAGCGCCAACCGTAAATTTCATCCGGAAGACTCGGTGATAGATATTTCGGGAGTTAAAATCGGCGGCGGCAATTTCGCAATCATAGCAGGCCCCTGCTCTGTAGAGTCAGAGACGCAGATCCTTGAAGTGGCGCGCAGCATCAAGGCATCGGGAGCATCACTTCTGAGAGGCGGAGCATTCAAGCCGAGAACATCGCCTTATGATTTTCAGGGAATGAAAGCAGAAGGAATAGAACTGCTTTTAGAGGCCAAAAAAGATACAGGAATGCCTATAGTCACAGAAATAATGAACGAAAAACATCTGCCTCTGTTTGAAGAGGTTGATGTGATACAGGTAGGTGCCCGCAACATGCAGAACTTCGAGCTTCTCAAGGCGCTGGGCAAGACCGGCAAGCCTGTACTTTTAAAGAGAGGACTTGCCAATACATTAAAAGAATTGCTGATGAGCGCAGAATATATAATGTCAGAGGGCAATGAAAATGTTATACTATGTGAGAGAGGTATCAGAACCTTTGAAACCTACACCAGAAACACACTTGACCTTTCGGCAGTGCCTATGCTGAGAAAGCTTACACATCTTCCGATTGTAGTTGACCCAAGCCACGCAACAGGCATTGCGAGTCTGGTTGAGCCTATGGCACTTGCCGCAGCGGCGGCGGGAGCAGACGGCCTTATGATTGAGGTTCACAACAACCCTGCAGAAGCGCTGTGCGACGGTCCTCAGTCACTTACGCCGGAGCAGTTTGCATCAGTAGCCGCAAAGGTAAGAAAAGTAAGAGAGGCGCTGAAATGAAGACACTTGGAGTTGTAGGACTGGGCCTTATAGGGGGTTCCTTTGTTAAGGCATACAGGGAAACAAAGGATTGGAGAGTCCTCGGAACAGATAAAAATGATAAAATAACGCAGCTTGCAATAATGGCAGAGGATATAGAGGCGGAGCTTACGCATAAGAATCTGCACGAATGTGATCTTGTGCTGATTGCGGTATACCCTGAAGCTGCAATAGAATACCTTGAAAAAAACGGAGAATATATAAGTCCCGATGCAATGGTTATAGACTGCTGCGGCGTCAAGAGGGCGGTATGCGACAAATGCTTTAAAATCGCAGACAGATACGGATTTACATATGTAGGCGGACACCCTATGGCAGGCAGACATTTTTCAGGGTATAAATACAGTACGGAAGAGCTCTACAGAGGCGCTCCGATGGTGATTGTACCCGGCAGGTTTGATGACATCGAGCTTTTAAACAGAGTCAAGGAGCTTCTGGCGCCTGCGGAGTTTGGCAGCATATCCGTAACTACAGCCGAAAAGCACGACAGGCTTATTGCATTCACATCACAGATGGCTCACATCGTTTCAAATGCATATATCAAGAGTCCCAATGCAGGATACCACAAGGGATTTTCGGCAGGCAGCTACAAGGATATGACAAGAGTTGCATGGCTCAATGAGGATATGTGGACCGAGCTGTTTATGGACAACCGCGACAACCTCATATATGAGCTGGACTGCTTCATCGGCAACCTGCAGGAATACAGACAGGCTCTTTGCGATGAGGATTATGAGCTGATGCACAGACTTCTTGAGGACGGAAGAAAAAAGAAAGAAGAAACAGACGGAAAATGAGAAAAGTAACAGTAAATGCTTCAAAAAAATATGACATCCTTATAGGCGGCGGGCTGCTTGAGCAGGCGGGCGAGCTTATAAAACAGGCGGCAGGCGGAAGCTGCGCTGCCATAATAACCGACAGCAATGTGGCCCCGCTGTATATGCAGCCTCTCAGATCAAGCCTTGAGGCAGCAGGCTACAGAGTTGTAACTCATATATTTGAAGCAGGAGAGGCAAACAAGAATATAGATACATTTGCGGAGATACTGAATTTCCTCGCAGCAAACAGGCTGGACAAAACAGATGTTATCGCAGCTCTCGGAGGTGGAGTTACAGGAGATATGGCAGGTTTCGCGGCATCTGTATACCTTAGAGGCATCAGATTTGTACAGCTTCCTACGACTGTACTTGCGGCTGTGGACTCCTCTGTAGGAGGAAAGACAGCGATTGATCTGCCGGCGGGTAAGAACCTTGCAGGAGCCTTTTATCAGCCGGAGCTTGTAATATGCGATACGGATACTTTAAACACTCTGCCGGAGAGAGAATACGGCAGCGGCTTTGCGGAGATAATCAAATACGGTATCATAGCCGAGCCGAAGCTGCTTGATATGATACAGACCCCGGAGCGGGATATAGATGAGATTATAGAGATTTGCGTTAAAATCAAAAGAGATATAGTTGAGGCCGATGAATTTGAAGCAGGACAGAGACAGCTTCTTAACTTCGGCCATACGATAGGACACGCCGTCGAAAAAGCATCTGACTTTAAGCTGCTGCACGGTGAGGCTGTTGCAGTGGGTATGGTCATGATTGCAAAGGCGGCGGTCAGAAAGGGCATATGCACAGAAGAGTGCCTTGATGATATTGTCAGTGCGTGTAAGAAAGAGAAGCTTCCGGTTTCGGCAGACTACAGCTGCAAGGAGCTTATGGATATGATATGCTCAGATAAAAAGGTAAGAGGAAACACTATCAACGTAATACTGCCTGAGCATACCGGCAAATGCATCATAAAAAATATAACTATTGAGGAAATGAGCAGTCTGCTTGATATGGCGCTGCAGGACTAGAGTATGAAAGCAATTATTAAAAAACCGGCAAAAACAGGAACAGTAAGAGCCATAGCATCAAAATCTATGGCTCACAGAATGATGATAACTCAGGCTCTCTCAGAAACAGACAGCACCGTTATATGCGGCGATACATCTGAGGATATAGAGGCAACCAAGAGATGCCTTGAAGCTCTCAGCTCAGAAGATGAGGTGAAGCAGCTTTACTGCGGTGAAAGCGGCTCCACCTTAAGATTTATGCTTCCCATAGCGGCTGTGCTGGGGCTTGAGTGTGATTTTCATATGGAGGGCAGACTTCCCCAAAGGCCTTTATCACCGCTTTATGAGGAAATGATGACAAATGGTTGCAGCATGTCAGAGCAGGGAGAAAATCCGCTGCATTTAAGCGGCAGGCTGTCAGGCGGCACATATACAATACCAGGCAATATTTCGTCACAGTACATCACAGGACTTCTGTTTGCTCTTCCCCTTGCAGAGGAGGACAGCAGAATTAATATAACCGGCAGGCTTGAGTCCTCACCATATATAGATTTAACCCTGCAGGCTCTTGACGCGGCAGGCATTAAGGTCGTTTCAGATGATAAGGGATTTGGCGTGCCGGGCGGGCAGAAATACAGGCTGACAGGCGAGCATCACATAGAGGGCGACTGGTCAAATGCGGCATTCTGGCTCTGCATGAGCGCAATGACAGACGGCAGTATATGCTGCAGCGGTCTTGATATGAATTCAAGACAGGGCGACCGCAGGATACTTGATGTTTTAGAGAGTATGGGCGGGAAGGTCATTTGCGAGAACAATGCGGTGCGCATATCGGCACCTGAGGGACTTAAAGGAGCAGTTATAGATGCTTCGGAAATTCCCGATCTTGTCCCGGTCATTGCGGCAACGGCGGTATCGGCAAAGGGTCAGACAGTAATAGAGAACGCAGGCAGGCTCAGGCTCAAGGAAAGCGACAGGCTCAAATCCGTAAGTACAGTGCTTGCAGAGCTTGGAGCAGATATTGCAGAGCTTACAGACGGTCTTGTCATAAACGGCAGCGGCAGCATCAGAGGGGGCAGTATAGACTCCTTTGGCGATCACAGAATAGCAATGATGGCGGCGACAGCAGCCTGCATCAGCAGCGGAGAGATAACAATTTTGGGAGCAGAGGCTGTAAACAAGTCATATCCCGGATTTTACAGAGATTACCGCGCACTTGGCGGCGAGATAGATATAGATTAGTATTGTGCTGATTTTGAAAGGAGTTTAAAGGTGGCTTCAGTATTTGGAGAGAACATAAAAATATCGGTTTTCGGACAGTCCCATTCAAGAGGGATAGGCGTTTGCATAGACGGCATACCTGCGGGCGAAAAAATAGATTTAGAGCAGCTTCAGGAATTTCTGGACAGGAGAGCGCCGGGCAGAAACGAGTATTCAACGCCGAGAAAAGAAGCGGACAGGCCTGAAATTCTGTCAGGGCTTGTAGGTGACACAACCTGCGGAGCTCCTTTTGCGGCAGTTATATACAACACCGACACAAGATCAGGCGATTACAGCGATATGAGGGACATACCAAGACCTGCTCATGCTGATTTTGCTGCAAGAGCCAAATTCCACGGTTATGAGGATACGGCGGGCGGCGGTCATTTCAGCGCCAGACTTACAGCGCCTTTGTGTATTGCGGGAGGCATATTCAAACAGCTTCTTTCCCGCAGAGGCATAGAGATAGGAGCGCATATCAGCTGTATAGGCGGAATTGAGGACAAGAGATTTAATTCCTGTTGCGGCAGTGAAGAGCTCGAAAGAGTAGGAAAGACCTTCCCCGTTATAGATGAAGAGGCAGGAGCAAAAATGAGAGAGCTGATACAAAGTGTTAAGGCTGAGGGGGATTCTGTAGGCGGCATGATTGAATGTATGATAACAGGAGTTCCGGCAGGGCTTGGCGATCCTATGTTTGACGGTCTTGAAAACAGAATTTCACAGGCCGTTTTTGCAGTTCCGGCAGTTAAGGGCATAGAGTTCGGCTGCGGATTTGACGTATGCTCTATGAGAGGCTTCGAAAACAATGATCCGTTCTATGCAGAGGACGGAGTGATAAGAAGCAGGACAAACAATCACGGCGGCATACTGGGAGGCATATCGTCGGGAATGCCGGTGGTGTTTTCTGTGGCTATGAAGCCTACGCCGTCTATTGCAAAGGAGCAGGACAGCGTCAGTATGTCGGGGCTTGAGAATACGAAGCTTAAGGTTAAGGGCAGGCACGATCCGTGCATAGTGCCGAGAGCTGTGCCGTGCATTGAAGCTACTGCAGCCATAGCCATATATGACGCATTTCTTGGAGGACTGAAATATGAGATTAGATGATTACAGAGCAGAAATAGATACAATAGATAAACAGATAATAAAGCTTCTTGAGCAGAGATTGCAGATGGTGAAAAATATAGGGCTGTGCAAACAGGCAATGGGAAAGCCCGTACTTGATGCTTCAAGAGAAAACAGCAAGCTTGAAGCGCTTAGAGGTCAGACTGATGAAGACTCCTACAGCTATATAGCTGATGTTTTTAAGGAAATAATGGCGCAGAGCAGGAGATTTCAGGAGGAGCACAAGGCGGATTACGGACTTCTGGGCAGGACCCTGGGACACAGCTTCTCTCCGCAGATACACAAAAGCATCGGGGGCTACAGCTACGAGCTGTTTGAGGTCGAGCCCGAAAATCTCAAGGGCTTTTTTGAGAACACAGCTCTCAAAGGCTTTAATGTCACAATACCCTACAAAAAGGAAGCGCTAAAATACTGCAGCTCTCTGTCGGATGCAGCGCAGAAAACAGGCAGTGTCAATACAATAGTGAGAAATCCTGATGGAAACTTTGCGGGACACAATACGGATTATTACGGCCTTGAGTATCTTATCAGGTCAGCAGGCTTTGATGTTTCGGGAACCAAGGTGATTATACTGGGAAACGGCGGAGTTTCAGGCACTGTGAGACAGCTTATGAATGACAGCGGAGCGGCTGAGGTCGTAACGATATCAAGAAAGGGCGAGGACAATTACGAAAATATTTCAAGGCATTATGATGCCGAATTTATTATAAATACTACGCCTGTGGGTATGTATCCGGATAACGGCAGAGCGGTCATAGATGTAACAGAGTTTAAAAACTGCAAAGGCCTTGCAGACCTTATATACAATCCGATAAAAACAAGGCTTGTTATGGATGCAGAGAATGCAGGGATACCCGCAGAGGGCGGACTCAAAATGCTTGTGGCACAGGCCGCAGGCGCATGCGAGCTGTTTCTCGGCAGTAAAATTTCAGACGAGCAGATAGAGGCTGAATATATGAGGGTTTTGAGAAAGGTTGAAAACATAATCCTTATAGGGATGCCGGGCTGCGGCAAATCCTCAATAGGAGAAAGGCTTGCAGAGATAACAGGCAAGAGCTTTGCAGACAGCGATATCAGAATAATAGAGCAGACAGGGAGAAGCGCAGAGGATATAATATGCTCCGAGGGTGAGGAATATTTCCGCAAGGTGGAAACAGGCATTGCAAAGGCAGAGGGCGCTCATACAGGCCGCGTCATCGCAACAGGCGGAGGAGTCGTAACCAGAGACGAAAACCTCGATCTGCTAAGGCAAAACGGCAGAATAGTATATATCAAAAGAAGCCTTGAGAAATTAAGCTCAGACGGAAGACCCATATCTGCGGCAAACAAAATAGAGGCTTTATTCAGCAAGAGAAAAGCCGCCTATGAAAGCTGGAGCGACTTTGAGGTTGATAATACGGGAATAGAAGAAACTGCGTCAAATATAGCAAAAATGCTTGGATACGGGAGGTAATACAGATGAAACTTCTGGTTATAAACGGACCTAATCTGAATATGCTGGGCATAAGAGAGCCCGATATATACGGTAAAAACACCTATGAGGAGCTTGTGCGCCTCATAGAGAAAACCTGTGAGCAAAAAGGCATTGAGGTTGAGATTTACCAGTCAAATACTGAGGGCTTTATAGTTGATAAAATCCAGCAGGCCTACGGAAATACGGACGGTATAATAATAAATCCCGCAGCTTATACCCATACCAGCATTGCCATACTTGATGCTCTCAAAGCTACGGGCATCAGAACCGTAGAGGTTCATCTGTCGGATATAAACAGCCGGGAGGAATTTCGGAAACGTTCCTATGTTTCCCTTGCGGCAGCCAAGACTATATGCGGCAGAGGTTTTGACGGTTATGTAGAGGCGATTGACTATTTCTGCGGATAGATTTACAAATTGAATAGAACCGGTTTGTGTTTGTAATTTGAATACAGATCGGTTTTTTTGTGCAATAAAGGTTTGAATGATTTGTGGTCTGAATCTTGCAATATCACTTCTGCCGCCGCTAATACATAAGCTGATCTCTAAAGATGCAATACAAAGAAGATTACTAAAAAACTTATACTTTACAATGAATATACTATCGTGTAAAATGCGAAGTAACAAATCAGATGAAGCTTGGAAAAATTAGAGTTTTGCATTTTGTTTCCAAAGCAGGCGGATGCAATATGCCGCCGGAAGATAGGATGAGAAAGGAGATGAGAAGATGATACGAAGAAGACAAATTCTTATAATACTGCTGACGTTATGTATGACGTTCACAATGATGCCGCTCGTAGGAGCTGGGGAGGGGTACGCTGAGAGCGGAAACACCGCGAACACTGTTGTAACCAGAACGACCACGTTGGATCTGACAAGTACGAACGGAAAATATATGGCGACAAACGGAAATGAAAAGACAGTTGATTTTACAACTGCTTCTGTAAACGATAGTGCAGAAGGATGGGAATGGGATCATCAAAACAAGGTCTTAACGCTTTTCGGCGCCCGGATTACTGTTACTGAGCCTGTAAGAATAAACAACGAGTACTATGGTATATTTCTCCCAAATGATACAATTGAGATTGTGTTAAAAGAAGGAACAGAAAGCTTAGTACAGGTATGTGACGCCACAGGCGAAGACATCGGGGGGACAGTTTTTTCATCTGCTGGAGTAGGAAACAGGGAAAGCTATGAAGGACAGCTTACGATACGCGGCAGCGGTAAACTGATTGCAAAGGGCGGTGCGCTTGATAATTCAAACAACCTCAAACAGGGCCAGCGGACAAGCGCCGGCATTTATTGTTTTGCAAAGGAACTCGTTATAAAAGAAAATGCTGTTATAGAAGCATATGGAGGTGAGAGTAGAAGCTCCTTTCGCTCTGCACACAGTGCGGGTATTATAGGTAACATGGTGACAATTGCAGATAACGCAAATATTACAGCACGCGGCGGGGATGTTTGTGCGGCAGAATCAAGAACCAGTTACGGGATGCGGCCATTTAACAGCCTGTCCATTGGCGATAACGCCGTTGTTAGATGCTACGGAGGAAACGTAACAAAGCAGGGAGATAGTGCTACGGAGTATAGCTACAGCGGAGGAATCCGCACGTCAGAGATTTCCCTTTCCTCCTATGCTCGTGTATATGCATTTGGAGGTAAGTCAATAAATCAGGCAGCCAATAGTGCAGGAATATATCTTTACCATAGTGATCTTAGTAAACCGCTGGTTGCAAGCGTGAGATATAATTCATTCCTGCACGCAGAAGGAGGCATATCCGAGGGGAGTAATTTTGGAATAGCTGTAAATCGTTATAATGTAGACGAAAGTATCAATCGGACACTGACAGTTTCCGGGAATGCATATATAAAAGCGATAGGAAGAGAAAGCAGAAATGACGATATCTGCAAGTGTATGGGTCTCGACTTCAAGAATATATATATCAACGGCGGTACTGTTGTGGCCAGTGCAGAAACGACGGCCAGCAAAGGCAGTATTGAAGCGATATCCCCGGCTCCAACATATGCAGAGGGTTTAACTCCGACTGTCACAGCAGGGGACTCCGAAGCCGCTGCGGTATCTGCTAGTGCGACAAGTGCAGAAACTTATAAAAAACGCTGGGTCAAAATTCAGACAAGTGAGCCTGTGTATGCCATTGCAGCGACACCTTCCGAACTGGATTTCGGGACAGTAAAAACAGGCTACACGCAGCCTGCTGCAAAGACAGTGACCTTAAAAAACACAGGAAATGAAACTGTCAGTGTTACAGGAATACAGTCAGCAGAGAACAGCAACTACATTATAACAGGAAACCTTCCTGCTGAGATTGGGCCGCGTGAAACAGCAGATTTCACTGTGCAGCCAAAGGAAGCCCTTGCAGAAGGAACCTATAACGAAACAGTAACAATTCTGGGGAGCAATGATACAAAGTCCGAATTGCAGCTTAAGTTCAGTGTTATAAAAAACAGTTCGGGCGGAGGTTACATACCACCGGTTCAGAAACCTGACATTCAGGCAGGAGAGGGTGTAAAAGTTACTCTCAGCGCAGATGGAAAAACCGCAACAATAACAATAGAAGAAGAATATGAACTCGATGACGTTGTTCTTAACGGGAATTCCAAAGGAAAGGTAACAGAAATCAAAGATCTTAGGACAGGAGATAAGCTTGTTGTTACTGCCAAAAAGAAAGACAGCGGAGCTGATGATGCAGAGCTTGACAAAAAGGTTAAAGAACTCATAAGCGGGCTTGAATTTAAGGCCAGATCCCAAAAACTCAAAAATGGTAATATCAGAGTTAAGTTGCAGGGGCAGTTTGATGAAATTAAAGAACTGGAAAAACTCGGTTATACGGTTAAGTATAAATTTTACAGGAGCACTAAAAAATCATCAGGATATAAAGCGACCGTAACAAAAAATGTTCCTTTATATATTAATACAGCGGGCAGGGACGGTGTGATGTACTACTACAAAGCGAACATTATGATCTATGACAAAGATGGAGAACTGATTGCACAGACTGCAATTAAACAGTGTAAATATGCAAACAGACGTTGGAGTAAATAATATAATAAACGAAGGAATAATTTAAACAACACTACCGCCGGGACAAAGTATCGCCTTATGGCGGTACTGTTGTTTAAGATGGCTAGAAAGAGTAATTATATATACATCTGCTTTAGGAAGCAGTGACACAGCATTGTCTGGCTGAATCTGCTGATGCAATCAAAACAGAAACATTCAGAACCGTAAAGTGAAAATAATTGATATTGCTTGAAATTCAGCCAATGAACATTGACTGAAGTTTTTAATAATTGGTCAAGGAAAAGATAATTTTAGTCAAAGCAGTCTGCCGAAAAACAGAACAATTCTGCCTGATACGGCAGCCTTTATAGATGTTGCATTTTAATTTAATGCAGCATTTTTATGCTGTATTCAAACAACTTATATTTGAGGTGGCAGACGAATAGTAAGTTTAGTTTGCCATAATGATTATAAGTGGTATATAATAGTGTAAATACAGAAAGAGAGCAATCAACAAGTGTAAAGGCAAGAACAGCCATAGATTGCAATATTGGACACATAAAGGATTTTGTACGAAAAAAGAATAGAAACTGGAAGGAATTAAAATGGCAGACATCAAAAAGGAACAGGAAAGAGCAGAACTGCATCGCACAATATGGAGCATTGCAGATGATCTCAGAGGAAGTGTTGACGGTTGGGACTTTAAGCAGTATGTACTTGGAATGCTTTTTTACAGGTACATTTCAGAAAACTTTGCCTCATATATAAACGATGGTGAGGCAGAGGCAGGAAACGAAGGATTTGATTATGCAAAGCTTTCTGATGAAGATGCAGAAGGTGCTAGGGAAGAGCTTATATCAACGAAAGGCTTCTTTATTAAGCCTAGTCATTTGTTTTGGAATGTCAAAGAAAAGGCCGCAGATGATGAAAACCTTAATATGACTTTAGAAGCCGTTTTCAATGGCATAGAAAATTCGGCAAAAGGTACATCATCAGAAAATGACATGGCGGGACTGTTTGACGACTTTGATGTAAACAGCAACAAACTAGGTGCAACAGTAGCGAAAAGAAATGAGAAACTTGTTAAGCTTATTAACGGCGTTGCATCTATGAATCTTGGAAATGTTAAAGATCATGATATAGACGCTTTTGGTGATGCGTATGAATATCTGATGACGATGTATGCATCTAATGCAGGAAAATCAGGTGGAGAATTTTTCACACCGGCAGATGTATCAGAGCTTCTTACAAGGCTTGGTACTGTCGGCAAAACAGAAGTAAACAAGGTGTATGACCCTGCGTGCGGATCAGGTTCACTTCTTCTCAAGGCAGAAAAAGTGCTTGGTAAAGATGCTGTCAGAAACGGCTTCTACGGTCAGGAAATTAATATCACTACATATAACCTGTGCAGAATCAATATGTTTCTTCACGATATAGAACCGGATAAATTCGATATTGCCTGCGAAGATACCCTTATATCACCGCAGCATTGGGACGATGAGCCGTTTGAGCTTATAGTTTCAAATCCTCCATATTCAATCAAATGGGCAGGAGATGACAACCCGCTGCTTATCAATGATCCCAGATTTTCTCCGGCAGGAGTACTGGCACCAAAGAGTAAGGCAGACCTTGCCTTTATAATGCATTCGCTGTCATGGCTTGCATCTAACGGAACAGCAGCAATAGTATGTTTTCCGGGAATTATGTATAGAGGCGGAGCCGAAAAGAAGATAAGAAAATATCTGATTGACAACAACTACATTGATTGTGTAATTCAGCTTCCAAGTAATCTGTTCTTTGGAACTTCTATTGCTACCTGCATTATGATTTTAAAGAAGAACAAAGCTGATAACAGAACCTTATTCATCGATGCTACAAATGAGTGTATCAAGGTTACAAACAACAATAAGCTTACGCAGGAGAATATGGACAAGGTTGTGGATACATATGCGAAGCGTGAAGAAACAGAGCATTTTTCCCATCTTGCTACTTATGATGAGATAGAAGAAAACGATTATAATTTGTCTGTATCAACTTATGTTGGGGCTGAGGATACCAGAGAGAAGATTGACATAGTAGAGCTAAATGCACAGATTAAGGAAATAGTAAAAAAAGAAGAAGAACTACGCAAAGCAATTGATGAGATAATTGCAGAAATAGAGGGATAAACAATGAGGCTTTGTGATTTATTATCAAAACCGCCACAGCATGAGTATCAACAAGTAGAGGGATTTTTGGTAAATAAGAAATGTAGAATAGGGCAACAAATAGACTTAGATGTAGGGACTATTGGGTTGAATTATTTTTGTAAAGAATGTGATAACCAGAGAACCTTTTCATCTCAAGGCAAAATAAGATGTATTTGCGTTGATCATAACAAAATAAGTATTGATAGTGTTTTAGCTTGCAGTTGTGGAGAAAAAATAGAAGCATGGTTTTTAATTGAGAGCGAAGAAGAGATAAATAAATTAAATCCCAAAGTGAAAATTATAAAAAGAAGTGAGCATTTGAATGAAAATGTCGAAAGTATATATCAAAAGTATGGAGCCTTTTCAAAGCTTTTAGAAAAAGCAGAGCAAGCTTATTGGTGCGGTTTTGGAGCAGGAGCGATTGTATACTTGCGAAAGATATATGAAACTGTTCTAATAGAAATTGCAGATAGAGAAAGTATTGAATATGGCAAACACGATAATGGTAGCCCGGGTAATTTTTCCAAATTACTAAAAATGGTTGATGAAAAATATAAAATAGTGCCAACAGAATTCGAAGATAAGAGATATAGATTATTTGAAGAACTTAGCGGCGTGGTACATGGTGCATATAATGATGAAGAGGAAATGAAAAAGTTTGAACCTTTAAAGAGATTGGTTATAGGTATTTTAGATAACGTTCAAAACAAAAGCGAATTACAAGAAGCCTTAGCGTGCTTGGGTTGGGACAATGAAAAGGAGTAGATATGAGCAAAGTAGAGCAATTGATACATACATTATGCCCAAATGGAGTGGAGTATAAAAAATTAAAAGAGATTGCTGAGATGAAAAGGGGGACTTCATTAACAAAAGCAAAAGCTATTGAGGGGGATTTTCCTGTTATTTCAGGCGGAAGAGAACCAGCTTTTTATTGTAATACTTTTAATCGCTCTGGTGAAACAATAACGGTTGCTGGAAGTGGAGCGGGAGCTGGATATGTGCAATACTGGACTATTGAACTGTTTGCTAATGATTGTTTCACAATTAAAGGTAGGGAAGTAATTAGTACAAAATACCTATATTATTGTTTAGCAAATATGCAAGAGAAAATTTATGATACAAAGAAGGGAGGTGGCGTTCCGCATGTACACATATCCGATATTGAAAATTTCAAATTGCCAGTCCCCCCACTTGAAATTCAAGAAGAAATCGTAAAAACGCTTGACAAATTCACAAATTATGTTACTGAGTTACAGGCTGAGTTACAGGCTCGAAAACAACAGTATGAGTATTATAGAGATGCGTTGCTTTCAGTGGAAAAGGAGCAATGTAAGGCCAGTAAACTAAATGAAATTGCCGATATTTATGATGGCACTCATCAGACTCCGGAATACAAGGGCGAGGGTATACCATTTATTAGTGTGGAGAATATAGAAAGTATTTACTCTAGTAATAAATACATTAGCGAAGAAGCGTTCAAAAGATATAAGATAAAACCTCAAGTTAATGATTTGTTCATGACAAGAATAGGAAGTATTGGCAAATGTGCAGTTATGACAAAGGAGAGAGAACTTGCATATTATGTATCTTTGGCATTAATAAGACCAAATCAAGATATAGTAGATACGAGGTATCTTAAACACTATATTGAGAGCACGTTGGGTTCAAAAGAACTTGCTAAGAGAACATTACATAATGCGGTTCCAATCAAAATTAATAAAGAAGATATCGGAAAAATCGTAATAAGATATCCAAGATTAGAAATACAGCAAAAGATAGTTAGTGTACTCGACAATTTTGATGCCATTTGCTCTGACTTAAACATTGGTCTGCCTGCTGAAATTGAAGCACGTCAAAAACAATATGAATTTTATCGTGATGCATTGTTGACATTTGCTGAAACTGGCACGATAATTGCACAGACAGACAGACAGACAGACAGACAGACATTAATTAGACTTATTCAGTATGTATTTGGTTGGGTACAGATTGACCTAGCTACTGTGGGCAAGGTTTCAATGTGTAAACGCATAATGAAATCTGAGACGAGTCCAACTGGAGATATTCCTTTTTACAAAATCGGAACGTTCGGAAAAGAAGCAGATGCATATATATCAAAACAAAAATATGACGAGTATCGTAAAGCATATTCATATCCTCAAAAAGGAGAAATTCTTATTTCAGCATCAGGAACAATTGGTAGAACAGTTGTCTATAATGGAGAAGAGGCGTACTATCAAGATTCTAATATTGTTTGGATAGCTAATGATGAAAGTCTAGTGTTAAACAGATATTTATTGTATTATTATCAGCTTCAACCTTGGAATATATCTACGGGAGGAACAATTGCAAGACTTTATAATGATAATATCAGTAGGGCGAAGATATGTGTACCAACTATCAAGGAACAGAAAAGAATTATAGAAATCCTTGACCGCTTTGATTTACTTTGTAATGATATTTCGGAAGGTTTGCCGGCAGAAATTGAAGCTCGTCAGAAGCAATATGAGTATTATCGTGATAAGTTATTGAATTTTAAAGAATTATCTATATAGTTTAGAAAGGGCAATAAATGGCTAAAGTTAGTTCAAGGGTTACATCAAGTGTGCTTATGCGCATTGACCATTCTGAAAAAATACAAACAATGTATAAGGAGGGTTTTGTCGAGTTTGGTTGTCCAGCTAATTGGTTGGATTATGCTATGAAGTGCAAAGATGAAACTATTGGCGATTATTTTGAATGTGTTTTTGCCCATACACTTAAATCTGATAAGCGTATCAATGAAATGAAGGATATACATGGAAACCCAATGGGAGACCATTTACTAATCCTCGAAAACAGTAACTCATACGATTGTTTGTTAAGATTCGTTCCTACGATACTTATTCCAACTATGTGTTTTTATTCATTTTCCGTCAAAAGAGATTTAGCTATAATTAATAAAGGCGAAAATCAGTATAATGGGTATATTTTTGATCTTGATAAGTATCGGGAATATATAGGCTACGCTGAAGATGATTCTAGTTTTCTCTTTATTACAGACGTGGAGGCTTTTTTTAAAGAATTGATTATATCAATTCCAAAGGCCATAGAAGATAATAAAAACAATCTCACCAGTAAACGATATTATGGTGGATTTAAGGTGGAGAATCCTCTGTTTTTTAGGGATGTTGACTATAACAAACATAAAAAATCAGACTTGTTTTTTGATAACCCTAATGGGTTTGACAGTATTTTTTGGAAACTACCCGAATATCAAGAACAGTCAGAAATGAGGCTTATTATTCCAAACATAAATTTTTTACAAACATATAATCCGGATATTCCTTATGATCATAAAAGGAACAAATTAGTTGTTCAGACTCCTCAGATAAGAGAATATGCAAAAATTGTGAAAGCTAAAGAGGCTCACTACCTCTTCTTTAAGGATAATGATGATTTGGAGAGGACATTTGACTTTGGGTTTTTGGAATTGATGAAAGAAAATGTTTCGGGTAATAATGATACTTTGGTTTAATAAAAGGAGGGGAAAGCGTGCCGTATTTTAATATAGTTGCACAGACAAATGAAAATACAGTAGTAACAGAGTATGAGCCTGTCAAGGTGAAGTCTGACAGTTATCAGAGTGAGGCTGCTCTTGAGAAAGACTTTATAAGAATGCTTCAGGAACAAGGTTATGAGTATCTTACTATTCATACAGAAGCAGACCTTGTAGCTAATCTTCGTAATAAACTTGAAGCCTTAAACAATGTTGTTTTTACAGACAATGAATGGAATACCTTTTTCAAGGAATCTATTGCCAGTCAGAATGACAGAATTGAGGATAAGGCACGCAGGATTCAGGAAGATCATGTGCAGGTACTTAAAAGAGATGACGGGACCTCCAGAAATATCACCCTTATAGACAAAAGAAATATTCACAATAACAGCTTACAGGTAATAAATCAGTATGAAGTGTCACAGTCTGAGGGGGCAAAACACGATAACAGATATGACGTTACAGTCCTTGTAAACGGATTGCCTCTTGTTCATATTGAACTTAAAAGGAGAGGCGTTGCTATTAAAGAAGCGTTTAATCAGATTAATCGCTATCAGCGAGACTCATTCTGGGTAGGTTCAGGACTGTTTGAATATGTGCAGATTTTCGTAATATCAAACGGAACAAATACCAAGTACTATTCCAACAGTACCAGATGGAATGCTATTAAAGACGCCAAGGCTGCGAAAGGAAAAAGAGGCAAAACCAGTAACAGCTTTGAATTTACATGTTACTGGGCAGATGCAAACAGCCGCGGTCGTTCTGGCACAGGAAATAGCCGCCGGCAAGATGTTCCTGACCATCAGCACGGACGACGGAAGGACGTTCACCTACAAGCCGGCAGCCCCGATTGCGCTCAAAGCGGGTGACGTGTTCAAACTTGAGTTCTGAACCGAGACGCGGCAATAATAATTCAAATCAATCAGATAATAAAATGAAACTTATACTCAAATTCGCCCT
>URGK01000051.1 GCA_900547295.1 uncultured Eubacteriales bacterium | reverse complement strand
TGAAGGAGTCAAGAAATCGCCGTGTTAATCACAATTCATCCCACCACTTATAGAAATGGGGGGATTTCTTGCTCACGGCGTGTTAAATATTGATAATACAATGGTCATTTCTATTACATTACAAATTATTTCAGGGTCAGCGGCAGTCCCGCAAATATTCTTGTCACCGACTGCGAGACCTCTGCCATTTTAACCATGGCTCTGCCGGCTTCCTCTCTCCATGCTCTGAGTTCCCTGTCTACGGGAACTATCCCCTGTGATATATCCGTACATATCACTATTTTATCTGTCAGAGCATCAGATATGTTTTTAAATTCCTCAGCAGGGTTTCTGCCCTCTCTTATGCAGGCAAGCAGGAATTTCTCCATACAGTAAATCACAGGCTTTGAAAGGTCTATTTCAGCCCTTTCCTCACTGCAAAAGAATATATCCTCATCTCTTAAATTGTATTTCGATTTTGCATATTCAAGCCTGCCCTGATATGCCCCTCCGAAAATCAGCTCCATATCAAGCTCCTCCTAAAACATCACCGCCGCACCTATAACGGCAAAGCACTCCGCCCACACTATACTGTAGCCTGCAATATCACCATTGACACCGCCAAGGCTTCGCGCTGCCCGCATACAGGAAATTATACCTGCAGCAGCACACAGAACAAGAGGCACAAGCACCTGTATATCAGTAACTGCTGTGCAGGCTGCGGATATCAGTACCGCAAATACTGCTATAAAGATTATCTGTTTCCCGCTGCCTCTTTCAAGGCTTTCGTACTGACTCACATTGAGCCTTCTGCCCTTTAATATGCAGCCTACTCCGACAGCTCTTGAGATTACAGGGACCGCTATAAGGAATTCCATATATGATGCGCCTGCTTCTATGAAGCTGTACACTGATGCAAAGAACACAAGAAACAGCACAATCACCCATATGACCGCAAAGGCTCCTACTCTTGAGTCTTTGAGTATCTGTTTTTTCTTCTCAAGAGGCGCTCTTGAAAATATCGCATCACAGCAGTCCATATATCCGTCAAGGTGCATAAACCCTGAAACAAAAAACGGATACACCGTCAGAACCGCCGCACTCAGCATTTTGGGTATGCAAAGCCACAGAAGCAGCTCTGCAAGACCGTACCATAAGGCTCCCATAAGAAGTCCCAGAACAGGCAGCATTGCCAGCATCTGCTTTCTGCTGGTATCGTCCCATATTCTCCATGGGCAAGGGACAATGCAGAAATTACCCCACGCCATAAAAAATCCTTTTATAATATTCATATTCTACCTCTTGTAATCAAACAGCTGTCCGTATGCCACCTCTGTCACCCTGTCGCATATTCCAGCCAGCGCTCTGTCTATATAACCAAGTCCTCTGCGGTAGTCCTCGCTTAATTCATCATAAATGACCGCATCGGAATATATATAATCTGAAACAAATACTATGTTAGAAGCTCTGCCCGCAACGTATTTAAGCTCCTCTGCAATTTTAAGATATGCTGACCTATTGATATCCCCGCTGTCAAACATTTCGTTTGCAAGAAGCGCAGTCACGCTGTCAAGAAGAAACGTGCCATTTTCATATGCCTTATCGAATATCTCCTTTATGTTCCTGCCCTGCTCTATGGTTTCAAAGCCCCAGCCTGCTCTGGCCTCTATATGCCGCCTTATCCTTGCCCTGTCCTCTTCATCACAGGGTATCATGGTTGCAATGTAGTAAAGAGGACCTCCCGACTCCTCTGCAAGCTGCTTTGCAAGGCTCTGGGCAAAATACGATTTGCCGTTTTTACAGCCGCCTGATATAAATATTTTCATTTTAAAAGTCTTCCTCTTTGTCAAGCTTTTTGAGATACTCCGCTTCCACATTGCCCTCTTCAAGAGTCGTCATATTGCACATAACCGCGCAGGCTCCCTTTATTACCTGAAATGCCATAGGACATCCGCTGCCCTCTCCAAGCCTCATTTCAAGGTCAAGCATCGGTTTAATTCCAAGAGCAGACGCAGCATACTCATAACCCGGTTCTTTAGATTTGTGGGAGCCAAACAGGTATCCCTTTACTTCCGGATTTATCATATATGCGCAAAGAGCTGCAACAGCCGATATATATCCGTCTATAACCGCAGGCATTCCGTAAAGCGCCGCGCCCAGAAACGTCCCTGTCATTGCTGCGATATCAAATCCTCCAACCTGACTTAAGGCTTCAAATACCCTGTCCCAGCCGTCCTCATACGGAGTTATTCTTTTTACTGCATTATCTATGACTTCTTTTTTTCTTGCAAAGGAATCACTATCAAGACCGCCGCCTCTGCCTGCCGTTTTTGATGCAGGCAGACCCGTAAGAGCCGACAGTACCGCCGACGCAGTAGTGGTATTACCTATACCCATCTCCCCGACTCCGATTATATCGTGTCCTGTATTTCCTGCCGCCTTGGCAGCTTCAATCCCTATATATATTCCCATCATAACCTGATGTCTGCTCATTGCAGGCTCTTTGGCAAAGTTATTGGTGCCGTATGCGATTTTGCGGTTTACAATGCCCTCTGCGAGAGTCTGTCTGCATACGCCTGTAGAGCAGTTATGCACTACAGGGTCAAGAGTCAGCATTTCCTCCGGAAAGTCGGCATTCACACCCACATCTGTAACCAGTATATCTGTGCCAAAGCAGTCTGCAAGAGCGCCGACTCCTGTAAGGTGCCTTGATATGTTGATTGTCTGACTGTATGTAACAGACTGCGGCGCAGAAGCAGTGCCCTCTTCTGTAACTCCGTTGTCTGCAGCAAACACTGTAACTGCGCTGCTGTTTATACTGTTCTTTACTCTGCCTGTAATTCCCGCAAGCTGAATTGCTATACTCTCAAGTACTCCCAGCGAACCGGGCGGCTTTGCCAGTATGTCAAGCCTTGCCTCCGCCTGCTTCATGGCTTCCCTGTCAACCGGGTTTATTTCCTCTATTATCTTTCTTAATTCTGTTTCCGTCATATATATCCCCTTTCCGCAAGCCATTTAAATGAGCTTTCAAGATCATATGCCTCTATGGTTATGGTGGTATCACTGCCGCAGCAGCTGTCTATGTACTCCAGCGCCTTACCCATATTCATGCTGCCCTTATCAGGCGGATTATGTTCATCAGCGCTGCCGTAATTATTGTGCAGATGAATATGTCCCGTATATTCTCCCAGCACCTCAAGCCACTCGCATATATCCACATTTCCTACCGCATTTGCATGGCCTGTGTCTATGCAGAGTCTTATCCGTTTATCTGCTATCCCCTCTATCAGCTCCCGCATCATATACGGCTCATCATCAAGAACGTTTTCTATATAAACGGTAAAATCCTCTGCCTTGTCACTCATAAATTCCTGCCAGAATTCTATCGAGTGTTCCCTGTGCCATTCTTTAAAGTACACAAATGGCACATAGCCCGAATGAACCACCATTCTGTTAATTCCAAGCCGCCTGCATACATCGTATGCCTGATTGAGCCTATCTGATGCAAGCCGGCGCGCCCTCGGGTCTATCGCCGCAGGGTACAGTTCTGTGAATGGGCCGTGAAGTATATGGCGCTCTGAGAGTCTCATAATCTCTCCTGCCCTTTTAATTTCATCTTTATCATCAAGCATTACAGACTGACAGAAGCTGTCTATTTCCATTCCCGCTTCGTACTTTTCAATTATATGTTCATAGTCCTTGCCGAATGTTGCAGCATAAAATCTCGTTTTGTCTATCAAAGGCTTCTCCTTTGCGATATAAAATGGGAGACAGACTAAATCCATCTCCCGTAAATTATTTATCTCTTTGGCAGATGTACAAGCTTTCTGCAAGGCTTATTGTAGTAGCCAAATTTCTTTTTCTTCATTTCCAGTTTATACAGCAGATAGTCTATTGTTTTAGGGTTGTACTTCTCAATCTTAGGATAATCCGGGAACCTGTTTATTTCAGGGAACTTGATGCCGTCCTCTGTAATGGCAAGGTCAAATCCGAAGTATTCAAGCTGAGGTATGGACTCTGCAACCTTTAATACTGTATCAACTGTTTTTTCCCAGTTAGGAAGAATACCCTCAATCAGTACGTCTGTATCAGGGTGTCTCGGACATGATACGATTTCAAGGTTGTCCGTTATAACTTTGGCATTGTGGTAATGTCCCGTTTCAATATCTATCTGAGCAAACATGCCGCCTGCGCCCATATTGTCAACTGCTCCTGTTTTTTTGGAGCCAAATCGCATATATGCGTTGCCAAGCTCCGGAGTTCTGCCATCTTTTTTGAACACGATCATTCTGATGGTGTTTACGGCCCCGTCATATATGGCTTTGAGCTGCGAGTGCATCTGTATATATTCGGTAACAAGATACTGGTTGTTTACATCCTGAAGAATATCGAGGACCTCCTGCTCTGTTGCCTCATCAAAGTTCAGATAGTATTTGCCGTCCTGATACCAGAATTTATAGAAGCCGTTGCCGTGTGACCCCTCATCAGGCTTGAGAGCAAGCACTCCTTTCTCTCTTACCAGTCTGAATATATCCTCATAGGTGCTGCCGTAGTTTTCGGGACAGTCCATCATAGGAATTATTTTGTTCTGTCCGTTTTTGACACTGATATAGTAATAATAGCCCGGGAAACATTCTCTGAAATCCGAAACAATATATTTAACGGTTATCTTGTCTTCCATCCAGTGTCTGTATTTGCCGTTTATATGGCGCAGCCATTTATATTCAAAGTCTGAAATATAGTTAAGGTGGTTGTCCTTTGTGATGTTGTACTGCGGCAGTCTGTAGGATAAAAATCCGTGTCTGTATGCCCACAGCTTGTCGCCCAGCTTAACATTCTTGCCTGTAAACAGATCTATGAATACATCTCTTATCCATGTAATGCTGAGATACGGCACAAGACCCTTAGGGTAAAAGGTTCTCGCAAATGCGGCTCTTACCTTGAGCTTGATTGTTTTGAAGCCTCTCTTAAGCCTTACCGCAGGTCTTGAGTATGAGTCTTTTTTCTGTCTGTATTTAAGTGCAAAATATGACGAAATCCTTTTGCTGAAAGGCTTGATGCTAGGATACGGCGGCTGGTTGAGGAAATCTATGATTTTAAAGCCGTCCTCTGTAATTACAATATCAAGTCCGAAAAGTCCCAGCTGCGGCACAAATCTGCACATTCTGTCAACAAGCTGTCTGATCTCGTTCCAGCATTTAATACTGCCGCTAAGCTGCCTGCCTGTTACCGGGTGCTTTTCAAATTTGATGACACCATCCTTAGTAAGGGCCTGCCCGTGTCTGTACACACCGGTTTCAAGGTCAACATATGCAGCAATGCTGTTGTATTCATCCTCTATTATATCATCATTTGCATCATCTTTTTCGAGAGCCCTGTTTACTCTTCTGCTTGAAAGCTCCTGTTCTCTTTCGATGTTGCCGTTTGAGATTTTGAAGTATGCACTGCCGATTTCAGGCATATCGCCTTCTTCATTAAATGCAATTATTCTTAGAACATCAGGGTACTCCTCTATTGAGCCCGAAAAATCAAGGGCAGGCGCCACATATTCTCTGAGAAGCGATACATCGCTGAAAGCTCTGATAAGCTCAAAGATTTCTTTATCGTTAAAGGCTGTGCCTCCTGCGACGAACATATCTCCCTCTACTTTGATTGCAACGGATTTCCTGCCGCCGGCTGAGGCCAGTATTACGATCTGCTTCTCTCTGATAAGCTCCAGCACGTCTTCTCTGCCGGTTTTAGATTTGTCAGCATCAAGAGGTATTATGTGAAGTCCCATATCTCTTTCTGAAAACTGATAGTATACATCAGGCAGGTTCTGCTTAAACGGTTTGAAAATGTTTCTGACTGTGACTCTGTCATTAACCCATTTACTGTACTTGCCGTTAAGCGGCCTCAGATATATATATTCCCGCTCCGAAATGAAGTCTTTGTAATTGTCTTTGGTAATACCGAACACATCAACCTGCTGCGGCATAAATCCATGTCTGTATGCCCACAGTTTCTGGCCCATTGAGTATCCGTTTCTGTCAGTAAAGTCTCTGTAGAGCTTTCTGACCCAGAGCTTTGCCTGTCTGCCTGTAAATCCTCTGGCTGTAGGGAAAAAGGCGAGTATGTTTATAATTATTTTTTTGAGTATTCTCATCATTATCTCCTGTGTACCTGTCGCTTATATATGCCAAAAAAAGAATATCACCTGACCGCTGCATTGTCAAGTAATACCCGTCCTTCCGGCCAAAATCAAACCGGAGCCATAAGGCTCCGGCGCTGCGACCTGAATCAGTCTTTTTCGTTAAGTAAAAATGATTTTGTTTTCTCACTCTGAGGATTTTCAAAGAGCTGCTGCGGAGTTCCCATTTCTTCTATAACTCCGTCCGCCATATATATAATCTTATCTGCAACGTTTCTTGCAAATTTCATTTCGTGAGTTACTACTATCATTGTCCTGCCCTGATTTTTGAGGTCTTTGATAACCTTTAAAACCTCTACTGTAAGCTCAGGGTCAAGCGCTGATGTCGGCTCGTCAAAGCACAGAACCTCAGGCTTCATTGCAAGGGCTCTTGCTATTGCAACTCTCTGCTGCTGTCCTCCTGAAAGCTGGCAAGGATAGTTTGCAGCTTTTTCTTCAAGACCTACAGTCTTGAGAAGGTTCATGGCTTCTTCTCTTATCTGCTTCAGCGCGGCTTTTTTGTCCTTACCCTTATGTTCGTTCTTGAGTCTGAGCTCAGGCGCCAGAGTAAGGTTTCTGAGTGCGCTGTACTGAGGGAACAGGTTGAAGTTCTGGAAAACCATACCGAAGTTCAGTCTTTTTTCACGAATGTCACGTTCTGAATACTGATCTTTTTTGTCAGCATCATAAAGCTCTTCGCCTTTAAGTATTATTTTGCCGTGGTCAGGAGTTTCAAGGAAGTTGATGCACCTCAGAAGCGTTGTCTTGCCGCTTCCCGATGATCCGATTATTGCAACAACATCGCCTTTTTCCATTGTGAAGTCAATGCCCTTGAGAACTTCAACGTGACCGAAGCTTTTGCGTATATTTTTAATTTCAAGTAATGCCATATTCTACCCCCTGTAATAATCCAGTTTCTTCTCTATCTTGCCGAATACGATAGTAAGAATTCCTACAAACAGCAGGTAGTATACTGCTGTGAAGAACAGAGGCCATATAACGCCGCTGCTCTTGATGAAAGTCTGGCCTGCCCAGATAACTTCATAAACAAGGATTATTCTTGCAAGAGAAGTATCTTTTACGAGAGTTATTATTTCATTTGACATAGGTGCCATAATTCTCTTTATTACCTGCATAAACACGATTTTAAAGAAAATCTGGTTCTTTGTAAGGCCGAGAACATGTCCCGCCTCGTGCTGTCCCTGAGGGATACCTTCGATACCGCCTCTGTATACTACTGCAAAGTAGCATGCATAGTTAATTATAAATGCGATGTATACGGCTATGTTTCTGCCTATATCGCCTACTCCCCATATATTGTTGCCCATTATCATTCCGGGACCGTAATATACAACCAGAAGCTGCAGCATCAGAGGAGTGCCTCTGACTACCCATACGATAGCTCTGGTAACCGCCTTGAGCGGCTTGAACTTGCTCATTGTTCCGAAAGCAAGCAAAAGACCCAGCGGCAGAGCCCCGATAAGTGTTGCCACAAAGATCTCAAAAGTCTTTACAAATCCTTCGTTAAGAGCCGATATGACTGTTTCAAACATTATTTCCTCCACATTTAAGCAGGGATATGTTACTATCCCTGCTTACCAATTACTTTCTATTTTGTTTTGCTTTATTTCTGCTCTATTAAGGATTCCTGTACTCCGTATTTTTCAGCAATCTTTAACATGCTGCCGTCATCATAAGCTGTTTTGAAGAATTCGTTGATTTTGTCAACAACGTCGCTGCCTTTTCTGAAGCCTACGCCGTATTCTTCTGAGTTAAGCTCTACAGTGTATGTAAGACCTGCATAGTCAGTACCTTCACCGATCATTGCGCCTGCCATAAGAAGGTCGATGATTGATGCGTCTGAAGTTCCTGCTGAAACTTCCATCAGAGTATCAGCCTGAGCTTCTGCTCCTATGTAGTTAAGCTCGTACTCTTTAGCCATTGTTTCGCCTGCTGAACCTGCTTCAACTGCAAACTGTAATTTCTTGATGCTGTCAACTGTCTGATACTTGTCAGCAACGTCTTTCTTAACAACTACAACCTGAGCGTTGTTGCAGTATGCGTTTGATACTGACATACCTGCTTTAACTTCGTCGTTAAGCGTCATACCGTTCCATACACAGTCGATACCCTTGTTGTCAAGCTCTGTAATCTTGTAGTCCCAGTTGATAACTTTGAATTCAACATCTACGCCAAGGCTGTCAGCGAATGCTTTTGCCATGTCTGCGTCAAATCCGATCCATTCTTCACTGTCCTGATTTTCACGATAATCCATAGGTGCAAACTCTGTAATACCAACTACGAGAGTACCCTTGTCCTGGATATACTGAAGATCTGATGATGTTTCTGTTGAATCATCCTTGCCACAGCCTGTTACCATACAAATGGAAAAAGCCATAGCTAAAACCAGTACTATACTTAAAATCTTTTTCATTTTCTAAAACCTCCATTGAATTACCTTTAGTCAATCTCTTTGTCTAGTATTTTGTTACTTTATCACAGCAACGCAAGCCTGTCAATAGTTTTGAGTATTTTCAGAATAATCTGACCTGTAAATCATATGGCGCTGTACCGGTAAAGCTGAGCATACTGACCGCCTGCGGCCATAAGCTGCTCATGAGTTCCCTCCTCTTTAATCCGGCCGTCATCTATGAGGATAATCCTGTCCGCGCCCCGTATTGTAGAGAGTCTATGCGCTATTATTACTGTGGTTCTGCCCTCCGCCAGCTTGTCAAAGGCTTTCTGTATTCTTGTTTCCGTAACTGTGTCAAGGGCCGAGGTTGCCTCGTCAAGTATAAGGACAGGAGGATTTTTGAGAAATATGCGGGCAATTGAAATTCTCTGCTTCTGTCCTCCCGAAAGCAGTACTCCTCTTTCGCCTACATAGGAGTCGAATTTATCCGGCATATTCATTATGTCCTCATATATCTCCGCCTTGCGCGCGGCTTCAAACACCTCTTCATCAGTAGCCTCCGGTCTTCCGTATCTGATATTGTCCATAACGGTTCCCGGAAACAGAAATACGTCCTGCTGCACTATTCCTATATTTTTGCGAAGCGCCTCCTTTGATATGCTTCTCACATCGACATTATCAAGCTTCACACAGCCCGCATCCACATCGTAAAACCTCGGTATAAGCTGGCACAGCGTGCTTTTGCCTCCTCCCGACGGACCTACTATGGCAACAGTCTCGCCTTCGTTTATCTCAAGATTAATATTATCCAGCACACTTGTCTTGTCGTCATAGGTAAAGCATACGTTTTCTATGCTTATTCTGCCTCTGACTGTATCAGGCTTCACAGGATTTTCAGGCTCCTGCACCTCAGGCTGCAGCCTCATCAGATCTATAAATCTTGTAAGTCCCGCATAGCCGTTCATAAATATTTCCGTGAAGTTGCCCAGCTTTCTTATGGGATTTATAAAGGTGCTTATATACAGATAAAAGGTGACAAGGTCCACATAGTTCATATTATCTTTCATTATGAGCCAGCCGCCAAACGCCATTATAACGACGGGCATTATGCACATGAAATATTCAAGTGATGAATTGAATTTGCCGAAAGCGCTGTAGCTGGCGCACTTGGCTGTTTTGAATTTCTCGTTGGCCTGTGCGAATTTCCTGTAATCCGCCTCCTCGTTTGCAAATGCCTTGGAGGTTCTGATTCCTGAAAGTCCGGACTCAATCTCGCCGTTTATCTCCGACATGGTTATTTTGACATTGCGTGATGTGGTAACCATATTCTTGCGGCAAAGCATTACAACCGCAAGGAATATAGGGATTATTATGAGTATCACAAGAGCAAGCTGCCACTGAACCGTAAACATAATGCATATAGCTCCGATTATTGTGATAAATGCTACAAACAGATCCTCCGGTCCATGATGCGATAACTCTGTAATTTCAAACAGGTCGCCGGTCATCCTGTTCATAAGCTGGCCGGTTCTGTTGCTGTCAAAGAATTTGAAATCAAGGCTCTGCATATGTCTGAACAGATCGTCTCTCAGATCCGCTTCAACTCTGACACCGAACATATGGCCCCAGTAGGTAATGATGTAGTTCATACATGCCCTTATCACGAAGGCTGCCGCAACTATAAGCATAACTATGAAAAATGTATCAAACTGTCTTGCAGGCAGAAGCTGGTTCATTGCGCTTCTGGCCACAAGCGGAAACGCCAGATCTATAAGCGCCATAACGAGCGCGCAGGAAAGGTCCAGTACAAACAGGCCTCTATGGGGTCTGAAATACTGCACCAGCACTCTAAGCGGTGTTTTACTGTAATCTTTGTTGTTCATATATAAAGCCTCCTTGTTCAGGTTATTATTTCAATTCACTGCATTTCTACAGATAAAGCTGCATAAGCAGGATTGCCGCCACAGGAAGTGTACCCATGGAAAGCAGTGTAGTCATTGCCACGCCCTCTGCCATAAGAGCCGCGTTTCTGTTTTCTTTGAGGGCTATTGCCGTACTTACCACCGCGCACGGAAATGCCGCCGCGAATATTAGTATAAGCTTGGACTCCGGCGCCAGCGGCAGCCAGTTTACCGCAAGAAATGTAAGCACAGGTATAAGTATCACATTACACAGGCTTGCCGTAATCAGCCGCTTGTTTGTAAGCATTTTGCGAATGCTGCTTTCGGAGAGTTGCACTCCCACGACTATCATCGAAACAGGGATTGTCGCATCACCTATAGTATTTATAAAATCAGCCAGAATATCCGGAAGCTGTACCTTGAGCAGCATAAGCACCAGTCCTGCAATCAGAGCATAGGTACACATATTCATCATAGGCATAAGCATGCCCCTGATACCCTCTTTTTTGCGAAAGCCGTAGTTCATCTGATATACCATCATCGAATAGAGGTATATATTAAGAACTATATTCTGTATTACCATAAGGAAGAAATATGTGTTGCCGAATATTGCTTTGGTCACGGGAAAACCCATAAAGCCTGTGTTTACGGCCGTAATTATAACCATAAGCACTCCTGCATCCTCCTTGTCACAGCGCATCAGCTTTACAATCAGAAAAGAAACCGCCATAGCTGCAAGGAAGAATATGAACGAGCCTGCCACAATCTGTATCATAAGCTCAAAGGTATGGGCATCAAGCGTCTGTGAGGTCATAGAGCCTATTATCATGCATGGCGAAGTTATGAATAGAAGCAGGTTCGACAGGTACTTCTTGGACTCTGCCGGAAGTATGCCTGTTTTGCTTGCTGCAAACCCTATTGCCGTCATTGCGAATATCGCCGCTATTTTTAAAAAAACTGTAAGCATATATATCTCCCGAAGTTAAAATTCCTGTACCTTTAAGTATATCACACTCCGGCATAATTTCATTGCTTTTCTTGCTATTAAAATACAGCCCGCCGCGTAAAAATGCAACAGGCTGTATGAAGTTTTGTTCTTTTGTATATATTTTGCGGTTTACTTTAGAGTTATATGGTAGTTGTCGTCATAGCTGTATTCATCTGCTCCTATTGTTTCAGGCTGCGGCGGGTCATAATAAACATTCGGCTCAAACACTCCGTATATCTCTACCGTCCCGCCTATATTTTTATCATAGTATGAAACCACCGCTTCAAAATGTTTTTCCCAGTCTGCTTCTTCATATCCGAAAGAATAGCTGACATTATCAGCAGCCGGTGGCGCGGAAACTGCTTTTTCAAAAATAATTCTGCCGTTATTTCTGATGCTCACCTTCATCTTTTCAATGTTTTCCCCAAAGGCTGTTTCATCTTCACCTATATTAACAGCTATCCTCCCTTTGTATGTGTTTCCCTTTGTTTTTTCTGTGTATATCTCTATCTCAGGCAGTGCAGTTATACCCTCAAGCATATATACGCTTTCAGCTATTGTTACTTTCTGTTTTTCTCCGTTATTGTCAACCACAAGAGTTATCTTCATCTGTTCACCGCTTATAGGAATATCAACATCGCCTCTGAACCTGCCGTTGCTGTTTTCAAGCGCGGCCGTATACTGTCTGCCGCCGTCTGTTTCGGCGATTGCCGTAATTTCTGTGCTGTCGCTGTAGGTTTTAGGCTCTGCCTCTATGTGAAGCTTTGACTGCTGCTTCTTTTTATCAGCATCTTTTATCTTCCAGCTTACATCCGAAAATGTTTCGGACACATCATCGGTATAGCTCTCCGAGTTCTGATATATAACTTCCGGCGCTCTGAGTTCAAGCGCTTTTATCCTGTCTGACAGATTAACAGCCACAGCTATCATTATCACAATCATAACAAGGCATATGCCTGCTGTGATTATTGATACAAATTTATATACTGTCACATTCCTTTCAAACCTGTCTTCTTTAGTGGTTTTTGTCTCTGCTGCTTCATCTGAAATAAGGTCGTCAAGTGACACCTCAAACAGCTTTGCCATTGCTTTGAGCTTCTCTATTTCGGGTTTGACAAGGTCGCCCTCCCATTTGGATATGGACTGCCTTGTGACTCCCAGCTTCTCTGCAAGCTGCTCCTGTGTCATATTTCTTTCATTTCTCAGTTTGTATATTTTTTCTCCTAAGGTCATAATAGTTCTCCCATTTATTTTATTGCAATGTGATAATTCTCATTATATGTGCGTTCTATCCCGTCATCATAGTCTCCCGGAGTTTCATAGTACAGGCGTACCTCACTGCCTAACGAGATTTCCCCTCGTATCTCTATAATACTGTCAAGGGTTTTGCTTCTGTACTGCAGGTAAAGCATTGGCGCCTGGCTTCCGTCTTCCAGCAACGCTTTTTTTCTGATTTCATAGCTTATTTCTTTTATACTCCCTCCATCGTATCTTCCGATTTCATCAGAAAAGACAGTATTGTCTCCGATTTTTATCACTAGCTTAATATCTTCTGCATCCTGAGAAACTTTGCTGCCTGCTTCGTATGAAAAATGACTCGGCTGAAGAAGCTTTATTATTCCGCAGTAGTTATATCCCTTAATCGTCTGCTCAGAAACTTCTATATCAGGCAGCCATACAAGCTCTGCCAGTAATGAAATTTCATCAGGCAGCGCCACCACCTGCTTCTCTCCGTCATTGTCAATGTCGATGCTCATTTTTATGAATTCTGCATTTATCGGCACACTGATGATCCCCTTAAATCTGCCGTTGTCATTTTCGAGCCTGCCTGTACAGGTTTTGCCGTCTTTGAATGCGGCAACAGCAGTAAGCTTTGTATTGTCACTATAGTTTTTGGGCTGTGCAGTAATATATATATCTGTCGTCATATTTTCTTTGTCCACATCTGCCACCTTCCATTCAAGCTCTGAGAAATATGTATCTTTATCACTCTCTTCATTTCCGTCTATTACATATGGCCTTGACTGCATCTCCAGAGTTCTTACGCGGTGTGACAGATTTATCATTACTATTATAGTTACTGTCATAGCTATGATAAGCAGACAGGCTATAACGGTTATTATAATTTTATTCCGGTTTGTCTTTTTGTTCAGACTGTCCTCTGTTATAGTTTTTTCTTCTTTGTCCTTCTTATCAGAAGCTTCATCTGAAATAAGGTCATCAAGCGACACTTCAAACAGCTTTGCCATAGCTTTGAGCTTCTCTATCTCGGGCTTGACAAGATCACCCTCCCATTTGGATATGGACTGCCTTGTGACTCCCAGCTTTTCTGCAAGCTGCTCCTGCGTCATATTCCGGTTAGCCCTGAGTCTGTATATTCTCTCTCCTAAAGTCATACTCACCCTCCCGTCATAAATTTAGTTCATTATGGCGTTTTGTCCTCATCTTGTCTATAAAATGTATTGTACAATTGCGCAACCTGAAGTTGCATATAGCATGTTTACATATATTTTATATGGTTTTATCGCAGTTTCCAATGGTTTTTATGCACAAAAAGCCCCCGATGATACGGAGGCGGTTTATGTATATTTTTAGGCTCCTGCCTTTTTCCTGTGCGCAATATATACGCAAAGCCCTATTATTACGCCAAGCACTGAAGGTGTAACCCAGCCAAGCCCCATTGAATAAAGAGGGAGCCAGCCTTCTGCCGAGGCTACTATGCCCGAAACGGCATTTATTCCGCTTACTCTGAACAGGTCCAAAACAGCGGCAATCATAGTAAAGCCTATTCCGAAGCAGTATACCTCACGGGCGTGATTAAAGTATTTTCCGAATATGCTGAGCAGAATAAGTACAATAGCCAACGGGTACAGGAAGTACAGAACAGGCGCTGAAAATGATATTATCTTTGACAGCCCTATATTCGACACCAGCAGTGAAAATACAGTAAACGAAATCGCCCATCCCCTGTATCCCATTGATTTTGGGAATATCTCCGAAAAAGTGTCCGCACATGCTGTGATAAGGCCTATTGCCGTTTTCATACAGCAGAATGTAACGGTCAGGGCCAGAACTATCATTCCAACATTGCCCAGATAATGCTGAGCTACTACGGCAAAGGCTGTACCCCCGTTGAAATCCGGATCTGAAAGCTGCTCTGCATAAAGACCGTAGCTCTGTGCGCCGACTACTGCAATCAGAGCATATATAACTGTCATAAGAAGCATGCTGAATACTCCTGATTTAATTGTGTTCTTTGCAATGGCTCCGGGTTCAGTAACGCCTATTCCTTTAATTACGTTTACAACAATTATTCCAAAGGCCAGAGATGCAAGCGCATCGAGCGTATCATAGCCCTGAAGAAATCCTGTGGCAAACGCGCTGCCCTCATAGCTTTCGTTTACAGGAACCGTCGAAATGCTCTGCTGCGGATTTATAAGTGCCGCAACGACAAGTATTCCTAAACAGATAAGAAAAACAGGGTTCAGATATTTGCCTACAGAGTCCATTATTTTAGACGGTCTCAGAGAGAAGAACAGCACCGCCGCAAAGAACAGTGTCGTAAATATCGCCTGTATAAGCGTTTCTCTGCCTGATATAAGGGGCTGAATACCCATTGTAAACGATGTCGCCGCGCATCTTGGTATTGCAAAGAACGGCCCTATTGTCAGATAGAGCGCACAGGTGAAAAAATAGCTGTACCAGCCGCTTACTCTGCCCGACATCTGCATAAGTCCGCTGCTTCTTGAAACTCCCAGCGCAATAATGCCAAGAAGCGGAAGTCCTACCGCTGTTATGAGCATTCCGCAAAGCGCGGGAATAATGCTTGCTCCGGATTTTGCTCCCAGAATAATCGGAAAGATAAGGTTGCCTGCTCCGAAAAACAGTCCGAAAAGCATAGAAGCAACCAGAGTGTACTGCTTCCCCGTAAGTTTTGTTTTCATTAGATTCTCCTTTGTAATTCTCGTTAAGTTCTGATTAATCTCTCACTACTACAAAACCCCCAATTCCAAGGGTTGGAATATGGGGGTCGTCCACACAAAATGTTTCGAGCGCAATGCCCTTTCCATATGCTATATAATATACAGCAAACAGGCGCAGAATTCAATATAAAATTTAAAAATGCAGCTCAGTTCTCTGAATAAGGTCGTTTTGCAGCGCCTCTCCCAACTCCACAAAATATGCGCTGTAGCCTGCCACCCTGACCAGCATATCGCGGTAATTATCAGGGTCCTTCTGGGCTTTCTTCATGGTTTCAGAGCTCATAATATTAAATTGTATATGCATAGGATTATTGGCAAGATACGCATCTATGAAGCTTATGAGATTATCTCTGCCCTCTCTGCCGCTTACTGCATTTTCGGGAAATTTAACATTAAGTAGCGTGCCGTTTGGCGCCATACTGTGATCCACCTTGCCGACTGAATTTGCCAGCGCCGTAGGTCCCTTTACATCATGAGAGCCCAGTCTGGTATGAACAGGCCCCATATTGTCCGATATGGCCTCGCCTCTCTCTCTTCCGTCTAAAGAAGCATTGGTTCCAAGTCCCATTGCAACGTTACCGCTTACTGAGTATACTCCCGGATTGAACTGTCCGCCTCTTATTGTCGGTCTCCCTATAAGGGTGTTGCAGTAACATTCAAATATGAATTTAAACAGCTCATCTGCATAATCATCATCATTGCCGTAATGGTGCACCTTGGAGCTGTTAATCAGTGTGTGCAGCACCTCGTGCCCCTCCCAATTGTCTCTGATTGCCTGCAGAAGCTCTTCTCCTGTATATTTCTTTTCGTCAAATACCAGCTGCTTGATTGTAACCAGCGAGTCTGCGCAGGTTGCAACACCCAGCGCCTGAGGTCCTATACCGTTGTATCTGGCTCCGCCTGCGGAAATATCCACGCCGCTATCAAGGCAGTCCTCAAAGAACGCAGACACATAAGGCAGCGGCTTTCTCTCCCTGTGGGCTCTGTCGATTACATTAAGCGAAGCGCACATCTGATCTATCCAGTATTCAAACTGTTTCTGCACGCTTTCAAGCAGCTCTCCCATATCCTTGTATTCCGCCAGATTGCCGGTATCGGGACCAAGCCTCTTGCCTAATGCGCCGCATCTGTCCCATCTTGCGCAATGCTCCCCGCAGTCAAGGCAGCGGCCGCCGTTTAATACCATTTCCATAAACTTTGCGGTATTAATATATGCGGCATCGTGCCATCCGTATTCCCTGCCCGGTATTGTCGGCTCAACGCAGCCTACAATGGCATAATCCGCAGCTTCTTCTCTTGGAACGCCTTTTTTTTCAAAGGCTCTGATTGCAGGCTCATCGTTAAAAAGCTTAGGGTGACCATAGCCTGCTCTGATACATTCAACAGCCTTTACCTTTAGCTCATACGGCGTGCCCTCGTGCATTCTGACAAGCAGCCACGGACACATCATTCTGGTATGCACAGAGGCATCCAGCATCATCATAGTCAGATCATTTGTCAGATCGTTGCCGTCTTTATCCGAGCCGCCTATAGTAAGACATTCTCCGCCGAAGCCTCTGCCCTGTCTTACCTTTGCCGTACCTCCGTCCCTCACCTTAGTAGGATTGTTCATCTTTACAAATACTACTTCAAGAAGCTCCTGCGCAAAATCCTTTGATATATTGCCCTCGTCAATATCCTTTCGGTAATACGGATAAAGCCACTGATCCATTCTGCCGTAGGAAATGGAATGTCCGTTGCTTTCAACCTGCGTCAATGTAGTTGCAAAGTTAAAAAGCTGCAGCGCCTGCCAGAAGCTTTTGGCCGGTCCTCCTGCAATCTGCCTGCAGTTATCAGCCATGGCAAGCAGCTCGTTTTTCCTTTTGATATCGTCTTCCTCTGCAGCTTTGCTGCGAGCCAGCTTCTCGTATCTCCCTATATATTCCTTCGCTGCTTTGTGACATATGATTACTGCTTCATAAAACTCTTTTTTAACTGCAAAATCAGGATCCTTACGGTCAAGCTTTGCAAGACCTGCTTCGGCCCTTTTTATCATACCGTCAAAGCCCTCTTTCAGAAGTCTTTCATAGTCCATTACAAGATGTCCTATGCCGCCGTAGTGATACAGGTTGGTCTGGAAAATCTTCTTGCCGACCTCGGAGCCCTTGATCATATCCTCATCCATATATTCATTTGCAAGATCCTCAACGGTTTTGCCCTGCCAGTAATAGCAAAGCTCAATAAATTCTTTTCTGTCCTCTTCACTTGCAAAATAGTGCTGATCATGCTCACGCTCCTCGAAAGGTTCGTACAGCGCCTCGTGCAGCATCCAGTCAATTGAAAACTCGGGGTACTGCGGCGAAGCCTTTGCGGGCGCGCAGATTTCTCCGAGGATAAGATCCTCATCGTAAATTCTGAGGGTGGCATTCATTAATATTTTTTCAAATGCTCTGGCACATCTGATTTTTGTTGTCGCTCTTTCGTTTTCTTTGTATGCCTGCGTAATGTTTCTGAAACGCTCTACGTCTATAAGGTATTCACGCTCTAGAAAGGCTTTTCGCAAATGATTTACGCGCGGATACGGCGACCAGTCCTTATGTCCCACTTCATATCCGATGCTGTATGTTTTGTCAAACGGATCAACTCCGCAGGCGCTGCAGTGCGCAGTATTTATACTCATAGTTTCACCTCCTGATAATCAGCTTTGTGCTGTCCCTACTGTGCAGTGTATTCCGCGACTGTTAAAGTACGCTGCTATATCCTCAACTCTTTGCTGAAATTTCTCTCTGTCAAATTCGAGACTGTCCATTTCATAGGTTCTGCCAAGGGATCTGCATTTTTCCTCACCCATTCTCATAAAGCTTAAAAGCTGCAGCACTCTCAGCCTGTCCCCAATGTTATCCTCTATATAGTCTGCTGTTTTGATGATGTTTTCTGTATCATCATTTATTCCCGGTATAACGGGAATTCTTAAAATCATATCGTGACCGCAGGCTGCCAGCCGTTTAAGGTTTGCCAATATTTTTTCGTTGCCGGCTCCTGTATATTTTTTATGTACATCGCTGTCCATATGCTTGATGTCTGAAATAAGGAGGTCTGCATATTCTGCCGCAGCCTCCACTGTTTCCCAATCTGTACAGAAAGTTGACTCAAGACAGGTATGTATTCCTGTCTCACAGCAGGCTTTAAGAATACTGCGGGTAAAGTCTTTCTGAACCAAAGGCTCTCCGCCCGAAACGGTTACCCCGCCGCCGGATTTTTCATAAAAGGCTCTGTCTTTTTCAATTACCGCCATAACCTCATCAAGGCTCATTTTTTCACCCCAGGCTCTGACAGCCTCTGAGGGACATACGGCAGCGCATTTCATACAGCCTATACATCTGCTTCTGTCTATACCCGCTATGCTTTCTCCTGCAAAAAGCAGTATCTGCTGCCTGCATGCTTTGATGCAAAGCCCGCATTTATCCATAGAGATACATTTAGAGGAATATACTCCCGGCTCTATTGCAGGGTTCTGACTTTCGGGGTTGCTGCACCATCTGCATTTTAGAAGGCAGCCTTTCATAAATATCTCGGTTCT
>URGK01000050.1 GCA_900547295.1 uncultured Eubacteriales bacterium | reverse complement strand
ATGCCAGAGCATAATCAGGAATTTTTTCAGAGAAAAGAGAAAGAAGAAATCGGAGGACTTGTAGTAATGAAAAGAATAAGTGCAATTTTGAGTGTTTGCCTGCTGGTGATAATGTTGTCTGCAGTACCGGGCTTTGCCGGTAATCTGCAGGTGGATCTGTCAAATCCAAAGGACGGGGATACCGGTATGGCCAAGGACAATCTTGGTGTGAAGCTGTATTTCAATCAGGATATGTACTCCAAAAAATACAACAAGGCAAACGAGAAATGCTTCAGCATTACAGACGAAAAAGGCAAAGAAATTCCGATTATCGTAGTGTTCAACAGCGAGAAAGGATACGAAAACCAGGTGCTTGTTCTTGAGGATACAACTTCCAAGTATGAAGTTCAGCAGGAAATGACATATACACTGCACATAGACGAAAATCTGGTATCCGCATCGGGAGATACTCTTTCTGACAAGGCTCTTGCAGAGAGCGATATCAGCTTTACAACAGTAAATCAGAGCAAGACAAATACAGTCAATATGCTTATGATGGTTGCAATGATTGTGGTTATGATATTCTTCACAATGAGGGGCAACAAAAAAGAAGCAGAAAAGAACCCTAAAAAAGAAGAAAAAGTAAACCCATACAAAGAAGCAAAGAGAACAGGCAAGTCTGTTGAAGAAATAGTTGCAAAGGACGAAAAGGCAAAAGCCAAAAAGGCTGCCAAAGAAGCCAAGATAGCCGAGGAAGAGGCAAAAGAAAGAGAAAAAGAAGAAGCAAGAATAGCAGAAGAGGAAGCCAGGATTGCCGCGGCAGGAAGAAAAAGAGTTTCACGTCCAAGACCTATTTCAGAAGGCGGAAGCACTTATGTGACAGGCAGAAAAGCTCTTGCAGAGCAGAAAGCTAAAGAAGAAGCGGCAAAGAGAGCGGCGGGAACAACAAATCCTAAGCATAAGAGCAAAAAGAAAAAATAGATTAAAACATCGGGCGGTTTGATTATCGCCCGTTTTTAAATGGAGAGCATCAGATGAAAAGTATAAGGATTAAATCGTATGCCAAAATAAATCTGGCCATAGATGTCAAGGGGCTTCTTGAAAATGGATATCACGAGGTCGAGATGATAATGCAGCAGGTGGAGCTTCACGATGAGGTGCTTGTCAGATGGTTTGAAAGAAAAGGCGGCGGTACGGATATACTGCTTAATACAAACAGAGCCTATCTGCCAAAGGATGAGAGAAACCTTGCCTACAGAGCGGCCGCTCTTATGGCGCAAAAATACGGACAGGAAAAAAACGGTACCATTAGAATTGATATCAGGAAGAACATACCTGTGGCGGCGGGACTTGCAGGAGGCAGCGGCAATGCAGGCGCTGTAATTCACGCTTTGAACAAGCTGTGGAATTTGGGGCTTTCCCTTGAGCAGCTTATGGAGGACGGCAAGGCCTTAGGCGCAGACGTGCCGTTTACAATAATGGGACAGGCAAGATGCAACAGCGTACTTGATAAGGCTGTCAGAAAAGACCCTATGGCAGCATCGTGCGCCTATGCCTATTATGACGGTACAAAACTGAGACCGCTTCCTGCCTTGCACAGCAATATTGTTTTGAGCAAGCCACCTGTGGGAGTATCTACAAAAGAGGTATATCAGGGCATCGACGAGGTTGAAATCAGCAAAAGACCTGATATTGCAGAGCTTATCAGAGGGCTTGAACAAGAAAACAGCCATTTTATTAAAAAAAATATGATAAATGTACTTGAATTTTACACGTTAAAAAAGTACAATTGCATTATGAATACAAAAGACATGGCAATACAATGCGATGGTGTAGACACAGTTCTTATGAGCGGCAGCGGTCCGACCGTTATATGTATAGCGGAGTCGGAAGCGTGCGCACAGGCGGCTGCAAGCCGCATGAAACAAGTAAATAGAGAGACTTTCCTGACAAGAACGACTCTTTAAATTTAAATATATGTTAGGAGGTATATTATGCTGAATTTTGACATTCAAAATCACAGGCCTCTTCGGGAAATTGTGTACGAAGAACTGAAAATGCAGATACTCACAGGCAAAATTGTTCCTGGAACAAGAATGATGGAAGTAGAACTTGCAGACGATATGGGCGTAAGCAGAACGCCTATAAGGGAGGCTATCAGACAGCTTGAAAAAGAAGGCCTTGTTACCATTGAACCAAGGCGCGGTGCATATGCGTCGCAGATTTCTGTAAAAGATATGGTTGATATACTCGAGGTCCGACAGAACCTTGAGGGTCTTGCGGCATTCTTTGCAGCACAGAGAATGACAAAGGACGTTCAGGAGGAGCTTCACAGGGTATCCGAGAATTATGATCAGGCTGTTGCCGATGGCGATATGGCAGCCATGATTAAAAGCGACACGAGATTTCACAGGATAATCGTTGAAGCAAGCAACAATCACGTACTTCTTCAGATGATAGAACAGCTTCAGGAGCTTGTATTAAGGTTCAGATATCTGTATTACAGCGATTTCAAGAGAGCAGATGATATGCCTTCAGAGCACGAAGCCATCTATGAGGCTATTGTTGCCGGTGACGCGGATGCCGCAAGAGAAGCGGCGGATATACACATCCAGAGACTCAAGGAGCTTGTAATAAGTGAGGGAGTTTAATACGTAATATGAAACAGTCTGGTTTTGATATCAGGCTGTTTTTTGTGTGTGATTTTTAAAAAATTATTAAAATGAAGATTATGTGAAATCTCAGAAAAGGCGGTTGACTTACCCCTTTATGCGGGTATAATAGTTGTCAAAGCAACGGTTGTCTTGGCAACTAATTTTGGAGGTCGCTATGAATGATTTTGGTAAAGAGTTTTCCATAATCCACAGATACAGCAGAGTATATATGTCAAAACTGCTTATGGAATATAACATACCGGGGAGAGCTGTTCCGTATTTTATGGAGATATGCGCGCATCCGGGAATATCACAGGAGCAGATTGCAAAAAATCTAAAAATAGACAAGGGTGCAGTTGCGAGAATCGTAAAAGCAATGCTTGACGCAGGGATAGTAGAGCGCAGGCATAATCCTGACGACAAGAGAGGATATCAGCTTTACCCTACGGAAAAAATGAAAGAATTAAACAAGAAGAATGAAGAGGCAAGAGAAAAACTAGAAAAAGTTCTTACTGAGGGTATGTCTGAAGAAGAGATACAGATGTGCAGTATGCTTCTTAAGAAAATGGCAGAAAACCTCGTGAATGCAGTTTCAGGGGACTGCGAGCTCAGGGCGCACGAGGCTATGATTGAAGAAAAAATCAGTAAGAATATCAGAAGAATATTGAGAGAGGAGAGATAGCTTTGAAAGAAACAATGAAATATTTCAAACCGTATATTCCGTATATACTTGCGGCAGTTGTGCTGCTCTTTGCCGAAGCAATGCTGGAGCTGGCGCTTCCGGGATATATGGCAGATATTATTGATGACGGCATTATAGCCGGTGATATGAAGCAGATTTACAAAATAGGCATACTGATGATAGGAATATCCGCCGCTATAGTTTTGTGCGCGACAGGAGTCAGCCTTTTTGCTTCAAAGACGGCGGCAAGATCTGCAAGAGATATCAGAAAGGCTGTGTTCCGAAAGGTAATGTACTTTGCAAATGAGGAAATGGAGGACTTCTCCACAGCCTCGCTTATTACAAGATCCACCAATGACATACAGCAGATACAGATGGCTGCGGTAATGACCCTGAGGCTTGGCATGTTTGCGCCGGTAATGGGTATAGGCGCAATAATCAAAGCACTGAGAACCAGTGTGTCGCTTGCATGGACCATCGGCATAGCCTTTGGCGCGATAGTAATTCTTATGGCATTTATGTTTATCATTACACTTCCAAAGTTCAAGGTTGTGCAGGAAAAGGTCGATAAGCTGAACCTTGTAATGAACGAGAGATTGAGAGGAATTCTGGTAATCAGAGCCTTTAACACTCAGAAATACGAAGAGGACAGATTTGACCATGCCAACAATGACCTTACCAAGCTGAATCTGTTTGTAAACAGAGCAATGTCGGTAATGATGCCTGTAATGATGCTGATAATGAACCTGACCTCGATACTTATCGTGTGGGCGGGCGCTCACTATATTGATGCGGGGAACCTTGAAATAGGCAGTATGCTTGCGTTTATACAGTACGCTATGCAGATAATAATATCATTCCTGTTCATAGCCATGATGTTCATATTCCTGCCAAGAGCCGCAGTATCAATGGGCAGAGTGGGAGAAATACTCAAAAAAGAAATATCAATAACAGACAAAGAAAACACTCAGGAAATCAGAGACAAATGCGGTGTTGTGGAATTTAAAAACGTAAGCTTCAGATATGCAGATGCAGAAGACGCTGTTTTATCCGATATATCCTTTACCGCAAGACCTGGAGAAACAACAGCCTTTATTGGCTCTACCGGTAGCGGCAAGACGACTCTTGTGAACCTGATACCGAGATTCTTTGATGTGACAGAGGGAAGCATCACAATAGACGGTGTTGATATCAGAGATATGAAGCAGCATGAGCTTAGAGAAATGATAGGCTATGTGCCTCAAAAGGGCATGCTGTTTTCAGGTGATATAAAGAGCAATATTGCCTATGGCGCAGAGGATAAGAGCTTTGAGAATATAAAGAGGGCGGCCGAAGTTGCACAGGCAGAGGACTTCATAATGGAAAAGGAAGAGGGCTTCGATGCGCCGGTTGCACAGGGCGGCACCAATGTGTCGGGAGGTCAGAAGCAGAGACTTTCCATAGCGAGAGCTCTGGCAAAGAAAGCTCCGATATATATATTTGATGACAGCTTCTCGGCGCTGGATTTCAAAACCGATGCGGCGCTGCGAAAGGAGCTTAAAAAATCGGCAGGCGAAAGCACCCTCCTTATAGTTGCGCAGAGAATAAGCACCATAGCCGATGCCGACCAGATTATCGTATTAAATGAGGGCCGGATTGCAGGTAAGGGAACTCACAAAGAGCTTATGCAGACATGCGGGGTATATAGAGAAATAGCAAGCTCACAGCTTGACAGCGGAAAGGGGGAAATGTAAATGGCAGAGCAGAGAAGAGGCCCGAGAGCAAGGTCAGGCAGAGGATCGGCAGGTATGATGCCCGGTGAGAAAGCCAAGAATTTCAAAGGCACAATGCTTGCGCTCTGGAAATATGTAAAAGACTTTAAATGGCATATAACAGCAGTGTTCATATTTGCAGTAGGAAGCACAGTATTCACAATTGTTTCTCCCAAAATACTGGGAAAGGCGACAGATAAGGTTGTAGAGGGACTGATGTCCGGAATGGGCATAGACTTTGATGCGCTTCTTGATATTATCATATTCTTATGCGCAATATATGCGGCAAGCTCACTGCTTTCATTCCTGCAGGGTTACGTTATGTCGGGAGTATCCCAGAGGATAACCTACAGACTGAGAAAGGAAATTTCAGAAAAAATGGACAGAATGCCGCTTAAATATTTCGATACTAAAACACATGGCGAGATATTAAGCAGGGTAACCAATGACGTGGAGACTGTAAACCAGTCGCTGAACCAGTCTATGACCCAGATTATAACCAGTGTTACCACTGTAATCGGCATACTGGTAATGATGGTGTCGATAAATATCTGGATGAGTCTGATGGCGGTAATAGTAATACCAATGTCGGCACTTTTCATTAAAGCTGTAGTAAAAAAGACACAAGGGTATTTCCAGGACCAGCAGAGATATCTGGGAGATGCCAACGGTCACGTTGAGGAAATGTACACAGGTCATCAGGTTGTAAAGGCGTTTAACGGCGAGGAAGCTGCCATTGAAACCTTTGATGAGATAAACGAGCACCTTTGTGAGTCAGCGTGGAAATCGCAGTTCCTGTCGGGACTTATGCATCCTATTTCAAACCTGTTCGGAAACATAGCCTATGTGCTGGTATGTATTCTCGGAGGAATATTTGCAATAGGCGGCAGAGTGTCAATAGGCGATATACAGGCGTTTATCCAGTATATAAGAAACTTCAACCAGCCTATAGCCCAGCTTGCCAATGTTGCCAATATGCTGCAGTCTACAGCGGCGGCAGCAGAGCGTGTATTCGAATTTATAAATGAAGAGGAAGAAACCGAAAAGACTGACCTTGCGCTTCTCAAAAAGCCTGATATAAATCAGCACAGGGGGGATGTGACATTTGACCACGTATCCTTTGGATATGACCCTGAGAATATAATAATAAAGGACTTCTCGGCGGAGATAAAGCAGGGACAGAGAGTTGCAATCGTAGGGCCGACAGGAGCAGGAAAGACTACAATTGTAAAGCTGCTTATGAGGTTTTATGAGCTTAACAGCGGGCATATATATATAGACGGCACCGACATTACAGACTACTCCAGAGAGGATTTAAGAAAAATGTTCGGAATGGTGCTGCAGGATACATGGCTTTACAGCGGCAGTATTATGGATAATATCAGGTACGGCAGAATGGACGCTTCAGACAAGGAAGTGAGGGCAGCGGCCAAAGCCGCCAACATAGATCACTTCATCAGATCGCAGCCCAAGGGCTATGACACTCCTGTAAACGAGGATGCGGAAAACATCTCACAGGGTGAAAAACAGCTGCTTACAATAGCAAGAGCCATACTTTCAGATGCCCCTATAATGATACTGGATGAAGCTACAAGCTCGGTAGATACGAGAACCGAAATGCTTATTCAGAAAGCCATGGGTAACCTGATGCAGGGAAGAACCAGTTTCATAATCGCCCACAGGCTGTCAACCATCAGAGACGCGGATATGATACTCGTAATGAACCATGGTGACATCATAGAGCAGGGAACTCATAGCGAGCTGCTTGCGGCAGGAGGCTTCTATGCGGACCTGTATAACAGCCAGTACGCATAGTGCGAAAGAAATTGCAGAAGAATATCCTTGATATATTAAATATATAATAAATATTGCAAAAGTATTGATTATTGCAGATAAAGATGATATACTATCTGTAGGCTCATATAAAGCGGAGCGGGCTATGTTATAAAAATAACCAATAGTTTTCTCAGGACGTGGCGGTTATTTTTGCGTCTTGCCGTTCCTTTTAGAGCCAATGGCATAACCAAGAGTGAAGCAAGAAACAGACAGGACAGATTATCTTAATACGATTTTCTGTCCTGTCTGTTTTCTATTGGGCTTTTGCTTCATTTCTGCTGTCAAGTACGCACCAGATACATATTGTAGCTATTACTACAGCTCCGCCTGTCAGGGCGAATATTCCCGGCGCTTCCCCGTCAAATATGAACACCCATACAGGATTTAAAAGCGGCTCCAGTGCGCCGATAAGAGAGCAGGCAAGAGGCTTGCAGTCCTTTGAGGCTATGCAGTACAGCACATATGCAAGACCAAGCTGGAATATTCCCAGTGCCAGTATTGCAAGGATTTCAGTCATAGTGACTGCTTCCGGAGTATATATCACCATAAACGGTATGCCGATTACAAAGCACAGCAGATGCGCAAACAGTACGCCCGTCATTCTCAGGTCATCATCTTCCCCCGACTCACCTGTAAATACGTACATTACAGCCAGCAGTACGCCTGCGGCTATGCCAAGCAGATTGCCCGCCAGCCTGCCCGGTGTAAGCTGGTCGAAGAAAAACAGCGCAATTCCCGCCATTATAACTATTACGGTTATGATGTCATATCTTTTCAGTTTGCGTCCGAAAAACACAGCAAAAATAATAAGTATGAATACAGGGTTGGTAAACTGCAAAACTATTGCATTTGCGGCAGTTGTCAGCTTGTTTGCAACGGTAAACAGAGTAGCGGAGCCGCCAAGTCCTATTGCGGCCATTATTGAGTTTCTCTGCACCTTTATATGTATGCCCTGAGATTCCATATATATGGCAAGCACGGCGGCGGAAATAAGGCCTCTAAGTCCCGAAATGATAAAAGGGTTCCAGCTTATCAGCTTTATAAATATTCCTGCGGTGCTCCACAAAACAGCGCATACTATCATCAGAAGCATTGCTTTTGTCTTTTTGTTCATCTTAGCTCCTCCCAAAACAAATACAGAATATATTCTACAACATTTTCAATACGATTTCCTTACAAATTGAGTATAATCCAAACAAGTGTATTGAGTAAACCGATAATAAATCAATTTTTCTTTGATAAATAATCAAAGAATGATGCTGATATGAAAATTTTCTGCAAAGCCGTAAATTATTGAATGTTTCAGGCGTATAAGTTAAAATATATATTAAAGATATATTCATTACGAGAGGATAAGGCTATGACAGGCAACATTATAAACAGAGCAGAGGCTGCTCTTACAGGTAAAACCGTATTAAAAAAGCTGGGCGTCAGAAAATCGGAGATGCCGGCGCTGATGTCAAAAACAGGCTGGAAAAAGAAGATGCTTAACTGTCTTGATGAAAGCAGATTTAAAGCGGCAGATATACTCAAAGCAGTAAAACCGCTTATGAACGAATTTGCAGCGGAGCCTGCGGAGGGCTGGCTGGAATTTGCATGCAAAGTGTCAAGAGCCGGACTTTACCCCGAAAACTTTGCTCTTGATTCGGAATATGAAGATGAAAAAAAGGCGCTGATTATTCTTATGGAAAGCTGCAGAGCAGCTATAGAAGCAGAGCGCGCGGCTTACCCCGATGCAGCAAAAACAAGTCTGCGCCTGCTTGACAGCGAGGCTACGGCAGGCTGCGTATCGGAAGCGGAATATATCAGATTTAAAGAATTCTGGCGCAGCAGATATATATTTGAATTTATGCGCATATACAGCGAGATAACACCGTTTAACATATCAGAGCATATAAGCGGGGTTCACTATATTGCAATGCACATAGGCAGTCAGCTTGCAGAAAAGGGACTCCCTGTGGATATGGCGCTGATGTCGGGAGCTGCGGCAGGCCATGATCTTGGCAAATTCGGATGCAGTGAAAGAGAGTCAGCAAGAATTCCGTACCTGCACTATTACTATACGGACGAACTTCTCAAAAGACTGAATATGCCTATGATTGCCCATATAGCCAGCAACCACTCCACATGGGATTTAGAACTTGAGAACCTGTCGGTAGAGTCCCTTATACTCATATATGCCGATTTCAGAGTCAAAAACTACAGAACCGGCGGCAGAGAGCGTATTAAATTCTATACGCTGGAGGAAGCCTTTGACGTTATTCTGGGCAAGCTGGACAATGTTGATGATGCCAAGCGCCTCAGATATGAGAAAGTATACGCCAAGCTGCTGGACTTTGAAAACTATCTTAAAAATCTCGGAGTACAGACAGATATAGACTCAAGAGAAAGCTGCCTTAGCGAAACGGCACAGAAGGACGCATCGCTTCTGTTTGGAAATGAAGTGGTACAGCGCCTTAAATATACAGCCATCGACCATAATATAAAGCTGATGTCGGTATTCAATAACGAGTCAGCCTTCGGCAGCCTCATAGAAGCTGCGCGAAGTGAAAGACAGTGGAAAAAACAGAGAACCTACCTCAATATACTGACAGAATACTGCACATATATGACAAAGACCGAGAAGCTTATGACCGTAAGCTTCCTCTATGAACTGCTTTCTCACAGGGAGGGTGATATCAGAAGACAGGCTGCCCGCCTTATCGGCCTTATAATCGCGCAGTATGATGATGTGTACCGCAAGGAACTGCCGGAGTGGGTGGATTTAAGTAGCAGAAGCGATGCCGTTTCACTGTGGGAAACCTACCTTAACAAAATAGTATTTCCGGATTACCGTATGACAGACCAGCACAAGAGCTGGATAGGGTATACACTCAAGATAGTGCTGGCAGAGATAATACGGAGCAGCGACAGGGACAAAACCTCAGAATTTCTAAGGTGCTTCTTTGACCTGTTTCACAGAAACAGAATAAGCGAGAAATCAGCATTTGTACTGCTGGACTCATTTCTTATGATACCGCACGAGCTGATTACTGAGGAAATACAGACAGAGGTGGCGGAGTTTGCATGCAGAATGTCCAAAAAAGCATCGGTTCCGCTGAAAATCGCGGCGCTTAGAGCTGCGGAGCATATTTCCGTTATGGACATTTCACAGCATGCGGCAGAGGAAATTATGTCTGCAATCAAAAACGTGAGGATAAACTATTGCAGTGTGGCCTACCTTACAGACAAAATCAGAAACAACATAAACGGCGGCGGCGCGCCTGCAATAGATAAATTTATGGCCGATGAAGAGGCTGTTTCAAATATGCTCAGAGATAATCTGAAGGTGGGCAGACCATGGGTACTCAAGATTATCAACATAGAGCTGCTTTTGGATATTGCCCTCAATTCAGAGGACACCAGCCGTAAATTCTACTTTGCGGCTCACTTCTCAAATCTGCTCAAGGTAAGCGAAAGAGTTACAGTGCGTCACAGAGCGGGAGAAAGTCTGATTGCAGTGGCAGAAAACCTGCCGTCAGAGCAGATAAACGAAATCGCCGTAGAGCTTATGAAAGGCCTTGAAATAGGGGAATACCAGTTTTCAAAATATATACCCGACTACCTTGGAAGTCTGGTGCTGCTGCTTCCTCCGGGGGAACTGGACGAATTTGTGGCAGCCCTTAGAGGTCTTATCGAAGCCACCAATGACAAGATAGGCTCTGTTGCCCTTGATACTCTGGGAGAAATCATAGAGCAGTATTCCTCCTACAGACACAGAGGCAAAGAGACTGAGGCCGGCTATGAACAGAGAAAAACCACAATGCTGGGAATGCTTCTCAAGGGACTTTCCAACTACAGAGAGGCGGTAAGCCAGGAAGCGTTTATGGTGATAGGTCAGCATATATTCGGAAGCAGCCGCATGTCCGATGAGCAGAAGACAGATATATTCATGCACATACACAAAAAAATGCTTACACTGATTGCCGCAGAGAAAAGCTACGATATGAACTTCTTCACAAATGCGGCGGCGCTGAACCATATCTACCGTTTTATATCGTCCTTAAATACTAAAGGACTTGAAGAGGAATTTAAAGCGGAGAGAAAAATCGCATTCTTCCCGGGCACGTTCGACCCGTTTTCGCTTAGTCACAAGGGAATTGTAGAGGCTATAGCCGCGGCAGGCTTTGAAGTCTACCTTGCGATAGACGAATTCTCCTGGTCTAAAAAAACACAGCCGAGAATGATAAGGAGACAGATAATATCAATGTCTGTTGCAGACAGAATGAACGTGTTCCTGTTCCCTGACGATATGCCTGTAAATATAGCAAATCCTAAGGACCTCAAAAAGCTTAAAGAGATTTTCGGTGAGAACGAGCCATATATGGTTGTGGGAAGCGACGTTATACTCAACGCCTCCTCCTACAGAAAACCGCCGGAGGAAAACTCCATTCATACTATGAACCATATAGTGTTCAGACGCGCAATCGGCGGTGAGGACAGCAGAAACTACGAAAAGCTTAAAGCAAACTACAAATATATATCGGGAAAAATACAGGAGCTGAAGCTACCGGTATACCTTGAGGATATAAGTTCGACGAGAATAAGAGAAAACATAGACAAAGGCAGAGATATATCAAACCTTATAGACTCGGTTGCCCAGAACTTCATATACGAAAACAGCCTGTATCTCAGAGAACCGCAGGACAAGAGCTTCCTCGAAGAACAGAAGCTTCTGGTTGAGCCTGCAATGCAGGCAGACAGGAGCATACTCAAAGGGCTTCACGAGGAAATCAGAAAACGCGGCGCTGATGCGGCGGCGGTAGAGAGATATATAGAAGACCCTGATGTCAGAACAGCGGTAATCAGAAACAAAAACGGACAGATATATGCCTTTGCGGCGGCAGGCATACTGGAAACCAAAAACCTGTATGAAGAATTCGGCGACATATCAATAGCGGAATATATCAGAAACAGAGCTGTAGGCAAGATGCTGGTTATAAAAGCCATATACTGCAGCCGCAGAGCGGACAGGAGCCAGCTTATCAGGCTTCTTATGGGTGAGATACTGTCAAAGGCTCTTGAAGAGGAACTGGTGTATGCCGTATATCATCCGTTTGACAGGAAACCTCAGCAGGATATTGTTTCGGCGCTGCAGAGGCAGGGCTTTGTGGAAATCAGCATAGGCGGCAAGGGCTGCGGTATCTATGAGGTTGATATGAAAGAGCCTGTGGTGGTAATTGAAAATATGAACACCGCGCTCAAAGAACCGTTTAACAAAAGTCCTAAAATGCAGGAAATCCTGAAAGAAACCCACGAGGAAATGCAGAGAGCCCTTACAGAGATAAATCCGGGCGGACTGGTGCTTTCGTTTAACGCGGAGCTTATGAACCAGCGGATTGTCGATATAGTTACAGATATCAACGGCGTGCCTAACCGCCAGCTCAAAGAAAGAGTTCTGGGCGAATATATGTGCGTGCCTTTCGGCAAGATATTCAGAGGCGTTGCGGTACCTAACACAGTTACCAAAACCCTGCACACAGAGAAAATGTTCTCGCCTACACTGGACAGCTTCATAATTAAAGAGTATCCGATGTATGCCAAGATAGGCAACCAGATTAAAACCATCAAATCCTTTGACAGACCGATTATACTGGTAGACGACCTGCTTCACAAGGGCTACAGAATTAAAGCCATAGACCCTGCGCTCAAGCGTAACAATGTTGATATCAAAGAGGTTGTAGTCGGAGTGCTTTCGGGCAGAGGCAAGGACCTGATGACAATTCAGGGCAGAAACGCCAAAAGCGTATATTTCCTGCCTAATATGAAAGCGTGGTTCGTAGAGTCAACCCTGTGTCCGTTCATAGGGGGAGATGAGGTCAGAAGCGAAGAAAAAACAGAAGCCAACCTTATAAACTCCATAAATCTGATACTGCCGTTTGCAGCTCCGGGATTTCTTGCAGACGCGCCGAGGGGAGCGGTCTATGACCTGTCGGTTACATGCCTTAAAAATGCGGCAAAGATATTCAGAGGGCTTGAAGAGGAATATCAGAATATGTTTGAAAGAAAGCTTACAATCAAGAGGCTTTCTGACGTAATCAAATCACCGAGAATGCCAAACGGGTCAAACCGTGTAGCGGTAGACTTCAATCTGGCGCCGTCGGTATATATGGAAGACTATATGCAAAGACTTGAAAGACTGGAGAGTGCACTGAAATGAGAAAAATATCCGAAATTATATGCCAGAGCAGAAAAAGGGCAGACTGCGCAGAGGGCGAGGAACTTCTGTCCGGGCAGGAATATATCAATAAGGCTGACGGATTTAAAGTAAACGTGCTTGCAATGGGAGATGTGGGCGGCACGCTTGTTATGGGACTGCGTCTTTTGGGCGGAGAAACCGTAGCGGATATAGGGATTTATGACCTTAATGAAAAACTGTTGAGAAGATATGAAAGAGAGATAAATCAGATAGGCTATCCTGACAGAAGATCTATGCCAAAGATAGAAATTCTCACAGAGGATAAGCTCTTTGAATGCGATGTATTTGTATTCTGCGCATCCCTTGGAGTGCCTCCTGTGGGAGCGGCAGGCGATGTGCGTATGGCTCAGCTTGACGCTAACAAAAAACTTGTTTCACAGTATGCCGCAAAAGCGGTGGCAGAGCAATTCACAGGAATATTTGCGGTTGTTTCTGACCCGGTTGACCCGCTTTGCAGGGCGGCGGTGCGCCAGGGACTTGGATTTACACAGGTTCAGGGCTTCGGTCTTGGAGTTATGAATGCCAGAGCCGCATATTACGCAGACAGAGATAACAGATTTGCGGCATACAAAGATGAGGGCAGAGCCTACGGACCTCACGGCGAGGATCTTGTAATTGCAGACAGCATCACAAGCTATAACGATGAACTGTCTAGAGAGCTTACGGAGCTTACGGTAAAGTCAAACCTTGAAACAAGAGCAGACGGCTTCAAGCCGTATATAGCGCCTGCGCTTTCATCGGGAGCAATCTCTATTCTTCAGATGCTCAGAAAAGAATGGAACTATTCCTCTGTATTCTTGGGCGATGAGAACAGCGGAGCATTCTTAGGCTGCAGAAACAGACGGGCAGAGGCAGGCAGCATTATAATTGAAAACAGAGAGCTTGACGAAAGACTTTTTGAAAGAATAAAAAATGCATACGATAACCTATGCGTACTTTAAAGGAGGCAGGCTATGAGAAAACTGGTACTGATAAATCCCTACTGTCCCGAATTTTCAAAAAGGGAGCGGCTTGAAAAGATATTAAGCTATGCTCTTGACGGATACAGCTGCACAGAGATAGGTACGGCAGAGGAAATGGCGCAGATTGATTTAAGAGGCAGCCGGATACTGTTTACCGTGTCCCTGGGAGAATCGGGCATCAATATGCACCTGTTTGAGATTATGAAATATCTCAGACTTAACAGGACGGCGCTTGAGGGCAGTGTGGCGGGAGTGCTGATTGACGGCAACTGCGAATTCTATACAAAATCAACGGCAAGAAGCCTTGTATTTACCGCCAACAGAGCAGGCTGCACATTTCCGGGCAGGCCTCTTGTAGAGGGCACAAGAACCCTCAAAAACTACAACATACAGGCCCAGAATTTAAATACGGACAATATGGGCGCATATATGGAGGCTGCAAGAGTCCTTGTAAACAATATTACAGAGTACAGCTTTGAAAAAAAGGCAAGACCGAAAATCCTGGCGCTCTCCGCAGGCAACCAGCACAGGTCAAATACAATGGCTTTGTGGGACATGGTTAAAAGCAATCTTGATATGTGCGATATTAAAGAGATATCACTGCGAAACGGTCAGATTACAGACTGCAGAGGATGCTCCTATCAGACCTGCCTGCACTTTGGAGAGGAGGGAAGCTGCTTTTACGGCGGCCCTATAGTTGAGCAGGTGTATCCTGCAATCCTTGAGTGCGATGCACTGGTTATGATAGGCCCAAACTACAACGATGCGCTGGGCGGCAATCTGACAGCCTTTATCAACAGAATGACTGCGCTGTTTACAAAGCACCGATTTTATGACAAGCTGCTGTTTGGAGTTATAGTGTCGGGCTACAGCGGCAGTGATATAGTGGCGGAGCAGCTCATAAGCGGACTTAATATGAACAAGACCTTTGCGCTTCCGGGCAGATTTGCAATAATGGAAACAGCAAACAATCCGGGAGAAATTCTCGTTTCAGAGGGAGTGAGAGAAAGAGCAGCTGTCTTTGCGCAGAATATTAAGGACTATATGGTGCTTCAGAATACAGGGGATTAGTTATGAAATACAATTTTGATGAAATTATAGACAGAAAAAACACCAACTCAATGAATACCGATGGGTGGCGCTCATACATTTTCAGATGCGGTCCCGACTGGAAATTCCCATATGCAGACGATGAGTTCATACGAATGTGGGTTGCCGATATGGATTTTGCGGTGGCGTCTGAAATACAGGAGGCAATCAAAGAGCGGGTTGACCGGCAGATTTTCGGGTACACTATGGTATCCGACACAGGCTATTACGAAGCCTTTGAGAAATGGTGCAAAGACAGATATGACTGGAGCTTTAAACGCGAGGAGCTTGTGTTTTCTCCGGGCGTGGTGCCGGCTCTCTATCAGCTTATAGAGGATCTGGCAAAGCCTGCGGGAGCAAAAGTAATTACGATGACTCCGGCCTACGGCTACTTCCTGCATGCCTGTGAATACAACGGAGTGGAGCTTGCAGCCTCGCCGCTTAAAAAAATTAACGGCAGATTTGATATAGACTTTGACGACCTGGAGAGCAAAGCCGGCGATCCGTCAGCAGCCATACTGCTGCTGTGCAATCCCCACAATCCTACAGGGCGCATGTGGACGGAAGCAGAGCTTAAACGCATAGCGGAGATTGCAGAGAAAAACAATCTGTGGGTTATTTCAGATGAAATACACTGCGACCTGCTAAGGCGCGGAAACAGGCATATACCTATGGGCAGGATAATGCCGGAATATCCACGCCTTGTAACTGCCATGTCGGCAAGCAAGACTTTTAATATTGCAGGACTATTACAGTCAAACATAATTATACGGGACAAAGAGGAAAGAACAAGATTTAAAAGGCGTGACAAAATGACAGGCTCAGTTAATCCTCTCTCACTTGCAGCCCATAAGGCCGCATACGAAAAGGGCGCGGACTGGCTTTTGCAGCTTCAGGAATACATTGACGGTAACTTCAGATTTGTTAAGGAGTTCATTGGGGAAAACCTGCCGGGTGCTGAATTTGAAATTCCGGAGGCTACATATTTTGCATGGATAAATATGAACAGTCTGCTGCCCGATATAGAGGACCTGCCGCTGTTCTTTGCCGAAAACGCCGGCGTGCTGCTTGAGGGCGGCGACAGACTGTTTGCAGGAAATGCGGGCGGATATATCAGACTCAACCTTGCAATGCCGAGAGATGTTGTTCGGACAGGCCTTGAGAGAATAGCCGTTGCCGTTAGAAATTACAGAGGCGGTAAGTAGGGCTTTTTAAAAACATATATTTAGTGTATACTACTATAGACGAAGAAAACAGATACGAATATCTGGAGGTGGATTATGGCTTTTAATGCTGAAAAAGTGAAAAATGAAATAGTTGAATGGATAAGAGCATGGTTTGAAGAAAACGGACCGGGCTGCAACGCAGTGCTTGGCATATCCGGAGGCAAGGACAGCTCAGTTACGGCGGCCCTTTGCGCAGAGGCTCTGGGCAGAGATAAGGTTATAGGGGTGCTTCTTCCGAACGGAGAGCAGTTTGATATAGACGTTTCAAAGGCTCTGTGCGAGCATCTTGGTATTAAAAACTATGTGGTAAATATCAAGGACTCCTACAACGGAATGGTTAAGGAGCTTGAGTCGGTTTTAGATGAGGTGAGCACGCAGGCTTATACAAACCTTGCGCCGAGACTTAGAATGTCAGCAATATATGCGGTGGCGCAGTGCCATAACGGCAGGGTTGCAAACACCTGCAATCTTTCAGAGGACTGGGTGGGCTACTCAACCAGATACGGAGATGCCGCAGGAGATTTCAGCCCGCTGTCGTTCCTGACAGTTCAGGAGGTAAAGGCTGTAGGCAGAGTGCTGGGACTCCCTGATATGTTTGTTGAAAAAACGCCTATAGACGGACTCTGCGGCAAGACAGACGAGGATAACCTTGGCTTTACCTATGCGGTTTTAGACAGATATATCCGTACAGGAGTTTGCGAGGATAAAGAGATAAAAGAGAAGATAGACAGGAAGCACAAGGCGAACCTGTTTAAACTTAAATTTATGGACTGCTTCAAATATGAGCCGGAAAAATAGCTGATATGTATATTGGTTATTAAATAAAAAACTGTTGAGGGTTATAAGTTTTATGGTGGAGTAAGGTGTTTGAACCGCTCCACCATATTAATGTATAATATTTTAGCTAAAATATTGATGAAAACAGCGATTTTGCAGTAAAATGCAGAAATAAAAACAGCGATTTTGTCCGGGAAGCAGTTTAAACCAAATAAAATAAGCAGCTGTAGAAGTATACTTCGCAGCTGCTGATTAATGTGCTGTTAAATATCTACCGGCTTCTGTCCCTGTAAGTGCGGTGCTGATCCGCATTGCTGAAAAGCACGATAAGCGATATTACCGAAAAAATCAGCGCCGATAATTTCAGATTGCGTTTTATCTTATGTTTCATTAATCTACCCCCTGTAATAGTAATCTCTCTGTTTCCTTTACGACTATCTGACTGAAAAGATTGACTTCCCTGTGATTAACCTTTCCGCTGATTGAAACTATCAGGTAGTCCTCTTCAACATTAGGATACATCAGCAGGCCGCTGTAGTCAATATTCATCTTCTTCAAATCCACTAACCTTAACCCGGAATTTTCTATAACAGGCACCCTTATAACAAAAGATGAGTCCTTTGCCTTGAACCAGACTTTGTAGCCGGAGCAGAAATCATCATAGCTGAGAAAATCAGCAGGGGCGTTTCTCTGTGTTCCGATTATATCAAGATACTGCCTGCCTGCCGTAATCTTATCTATAATCAGCCTGCCTGCGGGCAGTCCGTTTGCATATATATATCCGTTCAAATCGCACTTGTCCAGAACTGTGAGAAGTTTTGAAAGCTGCATTATGTCATCTCTGTTGTGCAGCAGTATCACGTCCCTTATTTTTTCGTCTTTGGTGCCTGCATAGTAATAGTAAAGCTCCACACTTTCGGCTCCCGATATCTCATCGGTTCTTGTTTCCCACAGACCGACAAAGCTCTCGACTGTTTTCTGCTTTAAATCGGGAAGCATAGCCCTGAGGGGCGAGAAGCTTCTGACTGCCGGATAAAGATCAAGATTGTAGGGCAGTGCTTCATTCATATGTATTTTGTTTTTGTACGCCCGTTTTAAAAGAAACGGCATATCAAATCTCTTGCCGTTGTAGGTGACTACCATATCAAAGTCTTTGAGTTCATTTAAAATGGTTGCGATTACTTCAGGCTCCTCCGACGGGTCATCGGCAAAGATCTGTTTTGCGACAAGCATATTGTCCTCATAATATGCAAGCCCCGCGAGGATGAGCTTACATCTGTCGGGTGAAAGCCCTGTTGTCTCTATATCAAAAAAACCTATCCGCATATTGTCGAAATAGGTGTCGAATATTTCCGAACTGTATCTATGTCCTTTTTCTGATGTGCAGAATATTTTCATAAATTTCTCCGTAAAATCAAAGTAGATTGCAAGGGGTGCAATCTACTTTGGCTCAAAAGGGGTATTGGGATTAGAGATTAATGAGGTTATCAGGGGGATAACCACACGTTGATTATACATAAAAATGTAGAAAACTGCAAGCAAAAGTCAAAAAAAGTCTTAAAAAAAATTAATTTGTATGAAAAAGTAAGAAAAAAGTCACCCAAAGTGCTGTGATTTATCAATACAATGTAAATAAAGAAAGAATTCTAATAACAGAATATCGAAAGATATAGAAAAGGAGATTGACAATGGAAGTTTTAAAAGTATCAGCAAAATCAAACCCTAATTCGGTTGCAGGCGCGCTTGCAGGAGTGTTGAGAGAAAAGGGCGGAGCAGAAATTCAGGCAATAGGTGCCGGGGCACTTAACCAGGCCATAAAAGCAATTGCCATAGCAAGAGGCTTTGTGGCACCGGGCGGCATTGATCTGGTCTGTGTTCCTGCGTTTACTGATATACAGATAGACGGTGAGGAAAGAACAGCAATCAAACTTATAGTGGAGCCGAGATGAACATATCAATATTCAGGTAGATTATATCCCTGTTTATAGCATAACGGAAATCCTGTCTTAGAAGTTAAGACGGGATTTTTGTTTGTCGCTTTAGCGGAGGTTCCGAGCACAGAGTGCGAGGAACAATAATCCACCGG
>URGK01000049.1 GCA_900547295.1 uncultured Eubacteriales bacterium | reverse complement strand
ATAATTACAAGAAATACGGTACGGTTGCAGGTGGCGGATATATATGGCATACGACAGGTTCAGGCAAGACGCTTACATCATTTAAGACAGCAAGGCTGGCATCAAACCTTTCATATATTGACAAGGTTCTCTTTGTTGTAGACAGAAAAGACCTTGACTATCAGACTATGAAAGAATATGACAGATTTGAAAAGGGAGCTGCCAACAGCAATACTTCGACAGCTGTACTCAAAAAACAGCTTGAAGATGATAACGCTCATATAATTATTACTACTATACAGAAGCTTGCCACATTCATAAAGAAGAACAAAGGTCATGAAGTTTATCAGAAGCATATTGTAATCATATTTGATGAGTGTCATCGTTCACAGTTTGGTGATATGCATGCTGCAATTGTAAAGAATTTTAAAAAGTATCATATATTCGGATTTACAGGTACACCTATTTTTGCAGAGAATGCAGGAGCCGTTCGTACACCGCAGTTTATGACTACGGAGCAGACCTTTGGAGATCAGCTTCATACATATACGATTGTTGACGCTATAAATGATAAAAATGTTCTTCCATTCAGGGTTGACTACATCAGCACAATGAAAGAAAAAGAAATTCCGGATGAAGCGGTCTGGGATATAGACAGAGAAAAAGCAATGATGGCTCCCAAGAGAATATCTGCCGTAACAAGGTATATTCTTGAGCACTTTGACAGAAAGACCTACAGGGGAGATAAGACATACGTGTTTAATCAGCTTACAAATATATCTGATGTTGCTGCCGGCAAAAACAAGGTTGAGGAAATAAAGGCAGCACAGAGGCTCAGTGGGTTTAATTCAATATTTGCTGTTGCATCTGTTGATATGGCCAAGCTTTACTATGATGAGTTTAAAAAGCAGATGGCTGATGATCCGACACAAAAGCTTAAAATAGCGACTATCTACAGTTATGCCCCGAATGAAGAGGAAGCGGCAGGAGGTATACTTGATGAGGAGAACTCAGAAGATACATCAGCACTTGACCAGAATTCAAGAGATTTCTTAGAAAGTGCAATTAAAGATTATAATATTATGTTTCATACTAATTATGATACATCAAGCGACAAATTTCAGAACTACTACAAAGATGTATCTCTTCGTATGAAAAACAAAGAGCTGGATATGCTGATTGTAGTTAATATGTTCCTTACCGGTTTTGATGCAACCACACTTAATACTTTATGGGTGGACAAGAATCTTAAGATGCATGGGCTTATTCAGGCATTTTCACGAACAAACAGAATTCTCAACAGTATTAAGACCTATGGTAATATTGTATGTTTCAGAAACCTGCAAAAGCGTGTTGACGATGCTATAGCCTTATTTGGTGATAAGGAAGCCGGCGGAGTGGTGCTCCTCAAAAGCTTTAAGGACTATTATTACGGGTATGAGTCTGCTGAAGGGAAAAACATGCTGGGTTATGTTGACATGGTAGATGAGCTTAGAGATGAATTTCCTCTGGCAGTTCCACAGATTATTGGTGAAGATAATCAGAAAAAGTTTATTAAACTGTTTGGAGCATTCCTTAAAATGAGAAACCTGCTCAGCACTTTTGATGAGTTTGAAGGAAACGAGATTTTCTCGGAGCGGGATTTGCAGGATTATCTTGGACGATATCAGGACTTGAAGGATATATGGAGACCGGAAGATAAAGACAGTACTAATATCAATGATGATATTGTATTTGAAATAGAGCTTATCAAACAGGTTGAAATCAATATTGACTACATTCTGATGCTGGTACAGAAATATCATGACAGTCATATGCAGGACAAAGAAATACTTGTTACAATTAATAAGGCTGTTAATGCGAGTCCGGAACTCAGAAGCAAGAAACAGCTTATTGAAAGTTTTATAGGAAGTATAGATAACAGCGGTGATGTTGTTGCTGAGTGGAATGAATTTGTTGAGCATCAGAGAGAAGAGGATCTTGAGATAATTATAGCGGAAGAAAAGCTTAAACCGGAGGAGACCAGACGTTTCCTTGAGAAAGCTTTTGAAGATGGTGAAATCAGAGAAACCGGAACAGATATAGACAGAATTATGCCCCCTGTTTCGAGATTTGGCGGGAGTGGCAATAACAGGGCAGCCAAGAAACAGACTGTCGTTGAAAAACTGAAAGGGTTCTTTGAAAAATACTTTGGAGTCGGAACTAAATTTGAAGCAGCACCGACTAAGGTATATGATTTTGGAGAGACAGAGCTGCTCAAAGTTGCGGATTCTGTTAGTGAACTTGTTAAAAAATAATAGTAATTGTAGGAGAATATATGAGCTATAAAACAACTGACGCTTTGATGAAGCATTTACGAAAGAGTGGTATTTCAATAGGTGGTTCAAAACAGAAACGCCAATTGATTAATACAGGATATTTTCATGGATATAAGGGTTATCGTTTCTTTGGGAATGCAAGCAGGAAATTACCGTTTACATCATATGATGAAATTTACGCTACAATTCAGTATGACTCGGAGTTGAAAGCACTTATGTATGGTAAGCTGATGTTTATTGAGACCGCGGTAAAGAATATAGCATTAGAAAGTATACTTGTAAATGCTAATTCAGAAACTATACAGGATATGTGTGACAAAGTTGTCAGTGGGTACAATAATGCACCTGTTTCAGCAACTACAGACCAAAAGAGAAAACTGCAACAAAATAAGCTGCATTTACAGAAGTCTATTCAGTCAAGTCTGGCATACGCATACAAGAAAAACAATCCTAAGATAACACATTTTTATAACAATATCGGATATTCAGATGTTCCGATATGGGCTTTATTTGAAATAATGACGATGGGTGACTTGGGGTATTTACTATCATGCCTTACATATGATGTTCGAGATGATATTTCGAAGCGTTTATCTATAAATAATTCTTATGATACAGGTAGACAGTTAATATATAAGTACATATATACATTAAAGGATTTGAGAAACGCGATTGCGCATAATGGAGTAGTTTTTGACACTAGATTTAGAAATATTGATCCTACACCAGCTATGAAGCAATGCTTGATATTTGAAATTGGGTTACCATACGTAAATTTTAAAACAATAGGAGACTATATTATTCTTATATGCTACTATATGAAACTACTTAAGGTATCAAAACAAGAAATAAAAGCATTTGTTAGGGACTTTGAAAGGATAACCGATAATTATATAAAATCGGTCAATTCTAAAGTTGCTGCAATAGTAGTTCATCCGAATTTGACATCGAGGATAAATATTTTAAAAAATTTTATATAGAAACTTGAATTTTTTGTTGGTTGATGTATAATATAAAGTAATAATTGGGGTATGCGTTTGCGGATGCATACTTGAGAGAGTCGGAGTAATCTGGCTCTTTTGTGTTTTATACAGGTTTTAAAATAAGATTTTGAGGGGTTACCATTTACGGTATATTAGTCGTAAAGCCCTTATATTAAAGCCCTAGGCTATTCACTGGTTGCTTGTTCGTCTGATAATATTTCTTTATATCATAAGAATATTTTCAAGAGTGGCGAATTAGATAAAAATTCAGTTACCGGGAAATACTCGGCAACTGCTGCTGGTGGTAAGAACTGCTTGACATCTTTCTATAACCTTGATGCCATCATTTCTGTCGAATACCATGTTAATTCACTCAAGGCTACAAATTTCAGAATATGGGTTACAGTCATACTTAAAGAATTTATGACAAAGGGTTTTGCCATAGACATGACAGGCTGACTGCCGAAAAACGGCATAACCCTGCCTGACACGGCAGACCTTACAGATGTTGCATTTTAATTTAATGCAGCATTTTTTTTAATGTGTGAAACCGAAATTACTTTTTTACGGTATATACAGCAGAGTATAATCTGAATGAGAGGTGATAAATTGCAGGACGATAAAATAGTTGAGCTTTATTGGAAGCGGGAAGAAACCGCAATAGCCGCAACCGAGAAAAAATACGGAGCCTATCTGATGAAAATTGCATATAACATACTGGTTGACAGAGAGGACAGCAGAGAATGTGTAAACGATACATACCTGAAAGTATGGAACTGCATACCGCCTCACAGACCTGAGGCACTGTCTGCATTTCTTGCCAAAATAGCGAGGCAAACTGCCATTGATATATTTCGCAGAAGAACCAGCCCAAAACGCAGGGGCTCTGAATATGCAGTTTCCCTTTCAGAGCTTGAGGACTGCATTGAGTCGGGGAACACAGTGGAAACAGAAGTCGATGCAAGGAGTTTGGCTGATGCAATCAATAATTTCCTAGGTGAATTATCCGTACTTGAAAGAGATGTATTTATAGGGAGATACTACTTTGCAGACTCTGTTGGTGACATAACCGCATACTGCAATATCACGGTGCCAAAGACCAAGAGTATGCTTTACCGTCTGCGCAGCAGACTTAAAATCTACCTGAAACAGGAGGGGTATTTTGATGAAAAGTAAAAATATAGCTGATGCGATTGATATGCTTGATGATGATATTCTGCTGCATACCGCAGAGGTCAGAATGAAGATAAAAAAATTAAAAAGAGTAAAGCTGATAAAATATGCTGCTGCGGCCTGCCTGTGCATCATATGTATAGCAGGTATTTGGCTGTATGAGGGAGCTGACGAATTTGTCCCGATTGCTTCTCTGCTTGATGAAAGCAGAGTTTCATCGGAAGAACACACATATACAGATACCATTGAAATAGGAGATTACAGATGTATGTATAACAAGGTAAATTCGGCTCTGGCATCAAGGCTTGAAGAGAGCATAGGCAAGGCATTTGATAATTCAGAGAAGTGGTATTATGTTTCGGGACACAAAGATGCCCAGTATCTGATACAAAGAGAAAGTGCGGGTTATTCGTTGTGGGAATTTGCCTGTTTTGACAGCAACGGTTACAGCTACAGCGATGTAATGCAGTCTGTATATGGCATTGACTCGATAGATAAAATAGCTGAAATCAGAGTCCGCCCGTCTGATGCTGATAACACTGACTATGGTAAAAAACTTCAGGAGCAGACAGGGGAATTTACTGTAAAGGACAGAAAAGATATAGATACAGTTTACAGATGTCTGATGTCTCTTGAATGTTATGGAGATGACAACTGGGATATGATAGAATACCGAGGCTCTGATGATGAAGCATGCTCCGGAGATGCTGTGAAGCTTGGGCGGTATATTACGATAATTACAGATGACGGGAATGAAATAGACAGGCTGAAATATACGGCGGTATCCGATATGTTTTACGAATACGGAGGAGTTACATACAGCAGGCTTACAGATGAGCAGGCAGAGAATATGCGCAGTATTTTAAAAATCATCGATAAATGATAAAAGGCGGCAGGCCCTTAGATAGGGAATTCCTGCCGCTTTAATCTTTCTCCGGATATATATTGCGGTACCACAGACCTGCCAGATAAAGAGAGGTCAGATTGCTCATTATACGAGGGTCAAGTCCGGTACGGCTTATTATTTTGTTTATCTTGTACTGAACAGTATTTTTGTGTATGAAAAGCTCGGAAGCTATGGCATTTATAGAGCCGTTGCTGATGTAATATATATTTATGAAATCTATTATGTCCTCTATTTCTCTATGTTCGCAGTCTTTAAAAACAATGCCGCAGAAACGTTTTTTGTGATCGATGTCAACAGAACTTAAAATTATGTCAAGCAGCATTTCGTCATAAATAAATATGCCGCTCTGTCCGTTCAGAAGCTCCATAACCTTTCGCGCCTGATGAAACGACTGATGGGCCTGCCTGCTGTCAGGAAAGCTTGTACCTATGGCAACAGTGTAATTGTCCTGCGGAAATTCGCTGTTAAAGCAGGTCAGGAGATACTCCCTGAATTTGTCTGCGGAGCTGAAATTGCCTATAAGGATGCCGTAGTTGCTACTGTATCCTGTAAGAATATGTGTTTTGTCTATTATTGAATCAATAAAGCTGTGAACTGCTTTACTGTTGCTGCTGCTTACAAGCGCTGCGGTAATAGGTGAATTTGGGTTGATATTGTATTTTGTCAGCTTTTCGGTAAGCTGGGCGCTGCTTTCAAGCTCATTGTTGATCCAGCTGTTTATGAAGAGGGTGCGCGAATGTTCCCTGCGGTTGCTCTGCTGTATCATATCAAAGTCCTTGACGAGAATTTCAGTTACCTTTTTGATAAGGCGCGCGTATCTGCCGGTTTCGGATACATCGCCTGTTATTCCCACAACTCCGATTATATTGTCATCAGAAAACAGCGGCAGATTTATACCCTGCCTGCAGCCTGCATATTCCTCATCGTAATATACTGGAAGCTCTTTGAGATTTTGCTTGATTACAAGATGTGCGCCCTCGTGGAACTGGCCGACACGTTCCTTGTCCGTACTTGCCAGAATAACTCCGTTTTCGTTCATTATATTGATGTCATAATCTATGACAGAGCTGATTTCCCGTATCAGATCTGTAGCCGCGCTCTTGCTTATTTTCATAAAACACCTCCGCATTAATTTGCTGAATTGTTTTTACTATATTGGCAATACTGTTACGCGTAACAGCAATTAGCCTGTATTTTCGGATATATGCCTATATAAAAATGTTACATATAATATTATAATTATAACAATATTATTCGTCAATATAAACAGGAGGTTTACAATGAAAATGAAAAAGGCTGTTTCAAGATCGTGCTCAACACTTATTGCATTAAGCAGCGCGACAAAGGCCGGAGATATTATTTTTGGAAAAAACAGTGACCGTCCCGTAAACGAGTCACAGCCTCTGGCATATTTTCCGCCGGCTGACCACGAAGAAGGTGAAATGGTGCAGTGCACCTATATAAAAATTCCCGAGGTTTCACACACTTACGGATATATAGGCTCAAGACCGTACAACATATTCGGTTTTGAACACGGTGTAAACGAACACGGAGTAATCATAGGAAACGAGGCTGTAACAGGCAGAGAAACACCTGAGCTTAAATGGGGCCTTATAGGAATGGATATTTTAAGACTTGCCCTTGCAAGATCAGACAGCGCCGCAAAGGCTGTTGAGGTTATAGGCGAGCTTCTTGAAACTTACGGAACAGGCGGAGATCCGCTGATCAGACCTCAGTATTTCAATGCCAACTATATTGTTGCAGACTACAACGAGGCATATATATTTGAATCCTGCCAGAGAATGTGGGCTGCCAAGAAGATAGAGCATGTAGGTCACATAGGAAATATCTACGCGCTCAGGGATGACTATGACCTTATAGGCAAAAACGTAATCAAAGAGGCTGCGGCTAAGGGCTGGTGCAGAGATGAGGAGAGAATAAACATAGGTGAAACTTTCTCCATTTCAGACTGCGACTATGAGGACGGAGAAGCGTATTTCAGATACATCAGACAGGAAGAACTGATGAAAAACAGAGATCCGTTCACTGTAAAAATGATGATGAACAATCTGCGTGACCATTATGACATGGATTACAGAAAACCGATACAGTATGACATCGCTACTTCAAAGATGCCTACAATATGCTGCCATCCGGGCGGTATGAACGGCTGTGCATCAGCTGCAAGCGTGGTATGCTCACTTGACAAGAATGCGCCTGAACCTTTCAAAATCACATACTGGGGAAGTATGGCTCCGCCTTGTTGTTCGGTATTTACACCTAAATTCAATATCGGCTGGATGCCGGAGCAGCTGGCGGTTGCAGATGCTGTATATAACCCGGACAGCCCTTGGTGGATTTTCAACGAGCTTGAAAGATACATCTCCTTAAGTTACAACGACTTTGCTCCTATGGCGCAGGAAGTATTTCAGCCTATGGAGGACGAGCTGATACAGCAGGTTGAGCAGGCTAAGAGCGAATACGACGGCAACGATGAAAAACTCAAGGCTCTTTCACAGGAAGCATTTGAGAGAAGTATTGCCGCAGCAAGAGACCTTACAGCAAAGATAAAGGCTAAGCTGCCGTCAACGAGAATTAATTATCTGATGCTTGACTATTTCAGAGATTCAGCGGATATGTGCGGAATGCCTTATGACTTAAAGCTGTAGATATACTACTGATACAGAGAGGAAAAACAAAATGAGTGATAATGGATTGAAAAAACAAAGCGTAGGCCTTATAGGTCTTGTGGGAATGATATACGCAATGACCGCAGCCGGCGCTTACGGTATAGAGGATATGATATCCTCTTCAGGACCGGGAATGACAATAATAATGCTGTTTGTACTGCCGATTATATGGGCATTCCCTATAGCGCTTGCATCGTGCGAGCTGGGCTCTGCAATTCCTGACGAATGCGGGTTTTACAGATGGGTTCAGAGAGCTTTGGGCGAGTTCTGGGGATTTCAGATCGGCTGGCTCAAAAATATAGGGATATATATAAATGTTGCGGTATTCGTTGTACTGTCAACAGATTACCTTGCTTCATATCTGGGACTCAACAATCTTCAGAGCTACATATGCAAGATAATCATAATCGGAGTTTTCACCTGGATAAACCTCAGAGGAGTAAAAGACGTTGCAATCGTAAGCTCGATAATATCAGGAGCAATTCTGGTTGCCTTTGCAGGTATTGCAATAATAGGGTTTATTCATTTCTCCCACAATCCGTTTGAACCGGTTGTTGCTACAGGACAGACAGTTGTAGGCAGCATAGGCTCAAGCATAGCAATCGGTATGTGGATGTATGCAGGCTATGAGTCAATGTCAAGTCTTGCGGGAGAGGTTAAAGACCCGCAGATGATTCCAAAGGCTATAATAATAGCGCTGCCTCTGATTATAGGTACATATGTGCTTCCTACAGTGGCATCACTTGGCGCTATAGGCCAGTGGGATAAGTGGGGTTCCGAAGGAGTTTCATATGTAAACGTTGCAATGCAGTTTGCTCCTGCATTCGGAGTAGCTTTCGTAATGGTTGCTTTCATATCAAACATATCAATGTTTAACGTTTATCTGGCATCAGGCGCAAGAGGCTTCTTTGTAATGGCGGAGGACAACCTTGCTCCTAAGGCGCTTGTAAAGTGCGACAAAAAAAGAGGTGTTCCTTATGTGGCAATTATAAGTCTGTCGGTAGTTTCACTGATTTTATGCGCGTTCAAGTTTGACATACTTGTTACTATAGTTTCACTGTTTAATCTGGGACTTTATTCTCTGATTATGATTTCACAGATAGTTCTGAGAAGAAAAGAGCCTGACCTGCCTAGACCTTACAGAATTAAGATGGGTAAGGTAGGCACTGACATATTCTGCGCTGTTCCCGTTGTGGTTGCGTTTATAGCCCTTTATATAAACGGAGCGGACTATTTCGTAATGGGACTTCTGGGTATGATATCAGGACCTATCGCATACATAATCTTCAAGAAAATTTACGGCGGTCTTTACAAAAATGATCCTGAGAAGTATCCTATAAATGAAAAAACAAAGCTTGCAGTCGGAGATACCAAGAGAATATCATTTTCTTTCGGACTTCTGGCAGTGCTTATGATTATAGGCAGACTGTTTCTTCCTGGATATGAGGATCACGCATATTATGCAGAAGCCTACGGCGTTGACAATATGTTTGATATTCTGATGATGCTTGTAACTGTCGGAGCTGCGGTATGCGCAGTGCTGGCCGTTATATTTGGAGTTTTATACAATAAGACAGAATCGAAGGAAGCAATTAATGGATAAGCAAAAAGTTTTGCAAAAAAAATACCTTATAATGCCTGATTCTTTCAAGGGAACTATGGATTCCATTGAAGTATGCGAGATTATGAAATCAGCAGTGCTTGAAAAAAATCCGGGCGCAGAGGTTGTGACTGTTCCTGTAGCTGACGGCGGAGAGGGTACGGTGGACTGTTTTCTGTCTGCCTTTGGCGGCAAAAAGAAAACGGTGACTGTAACAGGACCCTACGGTAAAAAAGTACAGGCAGCCTACGGCATTACGGGCGATACTGCAATTATTGAAATGGCAGCAGCCTCAGGCTTTGCGCTTACCGATAACGGCATGAGAGATCCGTCAGCTGCGACTACCTTTGGAGTCGGCGAGCTTGTCAGAGATGCCGTAGAGTCAGGATGCAGGCGTATAATACTGGGACTTGGCGGAAGCTGCAGCAATGACGGCGGAGCAGGAATGGCAGCGGCACTGGGAACCGTGTTTTATGATGAAGCGGGCAGATCCTTTGTCCCTGCCGGCAGGAATCTTGACAGGATAAGCAGGATTGATAAAACAGCTTCTGACAGACTTTTGGGAAACGTGGCTATAGAGGCAATGTGTGATATAGATAATCCGCTTTACGGACCAAGAGGCGCGGCATATGTGTTTGCACCGCAGAAAGGCGCAGACGAGGCTATGGTCAGAGTGCTTGACGGCAATCTGAAAAAATATGCGGAAACAGTAAAAGCTGAAACAGGAGCAGATATTTCAGAGCTTGCAGGCGGCGGTGCTGCTGGAGGAACAGGCGCGGGAGCATATGTTTTTCTCGGCGCCAGACTCAGACAGGGAATAGATGTGATACTTGATATGCTGGGATTTGAGAAGCTGATTAAGGATTGCAGAGTGATTTTTACAGGCGAGGGCAGCTTTGACAGTCAGAGCCTCGGCGGCAAGGTGGCTGTGGGAATTTCCAGAAGAGCCATGAAATCGGGAATCCCTGTTATAGTTGTGGCAGGAAGCGTTGCCGACAACGTCAGCGGGCTTTCAGAAGTGGGAATTACAGGCGTATTTCAGACTGACCCCGGCACTTATGACAGCCAGAGCGAGATGTTCGCAAACTGCAGAAAAGACCTGAAAAGGACAATGTTTAAGATACTGGATAAAACAGAATTCTAAGAATTTAACGTAAATGCCTTACATAAAAAACATAAAGATAACGGGACTTCGGAAGTGTTTCTGAAATCCCGTTATTTATTAGGAACACATATCACTATCAGCAAAAGACAATTATATGTGAATATACAAGTTCAGTGTGGTATAATTAAGATATTGTCGATATCTTTATTTTTGAAAAAGAGAAAAGAGTGAATATACACTATAAAACAGGAGGCAGAAGCTATGGGAAAAATCATATTATTCCACGGCAGTTCTGACAGGAAAATAACACCTACGTTTGGTTTAGGTGAAGAAAAACACGACTACGGTAAGGGTTTCTATATGACAGAAAGCGCAGAGCTTGCAAAAGAATGGGCCGTATGCAAAATAGGCGGAATTAACGGCTGGGTACACAAGTATGAATTAGATACTGATGAATTGAAGATACTTGATTTCCAGAATCTTAATATTCTGACGTGGCTTGCAGAACTTATGAAACATAGAAATGCTGCTGATTCTAAAAGATACAGAGTGCTTTCACAGAAATTCATTGCAGAATACGGCATTGAAACAAAAGAATATGATGTAATAAAAGGCTGGAGAGCAGATGCTTCCTACTTTTATATTGCAAAAGCATTTGTGAGAGATGAAATAGATATTGACATATTAGAAGAACTTTTGTCATTGGGCGGACTTGGAATTCAGTATTGCCTGAAATCAGAAAAAGCCTATTCTCAGCTTAATGAGATTGAAGATGAACTTGAACCTGTTGAATACAGAGAGTTTAATCCGAAATACAATGAGAGGGATGCAGCAGCCAGAGAAAAAATGCGGGAACTGATAAATTCCGAAGCAAATAAAGTGACAAATGTATTCAGTACACTTTTGTGAGGTGATTAAAATGTGCGCATATCCAAAATGTTATCTGGAGGAAGTAGTAGAAACTCAGGGTAAGCTGTTTGACTGGTTTGCAGAGAGCTTTCCTGATAAAGATACAGAGGACTTTATTGTAGCATATATGGTAAGCAGGACAAGAAAAAGTATTGATGAAGGACAGGCTTTTGTTTCTACAATGAGCTTTGCGGAGCTATGGGAGTGTTTTTGTGATACAGATAAATATTCTCCCCAAAACGGAAAAGCAATGAAAGGCTTTATGCCAGACTGGATTGGTGAATTCTATGCATATTACCAGTGGTATTACGACATTGCCAGCAGTGAAATTATAGACAGAGTACCAATCGATTTTTTAAAGAAAGCATATCCGGCTCTTCACGATATGGAGCTTGAACTGGCAGTAAAAAAGGTGGGAGAAGTTTAATGAATATAGTATGTTTTCATAATCCCGATGAGGAGAACGGGTATTTGAGCAACTGGTACAAGTCGGACTTTGTGGCAGAGGAGATTAAGTTCTCGTCAATGGAGCAGTTTATGATGTATCAGAAAGCTGTGCATTTCAATGACATTGCATCTGCGAAACAGATACTTGAAACTGATGATGTTGCAGAGATAAAAGCACTTGGCAGAGGCGTAACAGGATTTGAAGAAAGCTATTGGAACGGAATAAGGCAGATTGTTGTTTATGAGGGGCTTATTGCAAAGTTCTCACAGAATAAAAGTTTGAAGAAATTGCTTCTTGGAACTGGCAAAGATATTCTGGCAGAGTGTGCGGTAAAAGACATAATATGGGGGATAGGTGTATCGATGAAAGACCCGGACAGATTTGATAAAACCAAGTGGAAAGGCCAGAACTTGCTGGGATATGCGCTTATGATGGTAAGGAACAGATTAAGATGAGCTTAAAGCCCTGAAAGTAAATTTGTGAGGCAGATAAACATAAAAGAGATTAGAGATGCTTTTTAGAAAGGGGAAAACCATGAAATCAGAAAAATATTTGAGAGTGCCCGTTATTGCTGTAATAATCATATCCCTTATATTAGGGACAACTTCATTTGCTGATGCGGCGGCCAAACCGAAGCTGTCAGCGCAGCAGCTGAGCATTCGGGCAGGCAGCACAAGCGAGCTGAGAGTTAAAAATACAGATAAAAAAATCAGATGGTCCACATCTGACAAAAAAATTGTCACTGTGAAATCTGCAGGTAAGACTAAGGCAAAGGTCAGCGCGAAAAAGAGCGGGACCTGCGTTATTACGGCAAGGATTTCAAAGAAATGCACATTAAAATGCAGGGTTAAGGTTCTGGCAAAGAAACAGAGTAATTCACAGCCTGCGCTGAAAACAATAGAATACTCCAATATGACGGATGAGTATTCCCGCGGAATTTTATCTGACCTGCTTGCAGAAAACGATATTGAAGCATCGCGCATTGACGCTTTAATGACCCGCATTGATGACTTTAACGGCAGTGTCAGGAAAGAGTGGCTGACTGACGGATTTGAAGTCATATCACCTGCCAAAACAAAGTATGATGTTTATGATATGCAGGATGAATATACAGTAAAAAACGGCGACTTTCCGGGGCATAACTGTCGTATCACAGCTTTTAGCCTGATGAGTGCATATATCAAAACCGCCGGAGAGCTTCCGGAAAAACAGGGAGAAGATTTTCTTTTTATGGATTTAAAAACAATTGAAGCAGATACAAAAGTCCTTTGCGGTGACAGCGCCGACAGATTTTGCGCGCTGTTTGCACCTGTAGCTGCAGCAAAGAGCACTAAGGTGAAGACGCAGGTTCTGGCACTGCAGCGCGGCTGGGCAGAGCGTGGAATTACTTTTTCAGGCAGCAGGGCGCGTTTGATTTCCGTAATTTTTCACGATAAATTTTCAGACGATGAGAACACGCTGTCTGTCGGCCATGCCGGAGTATTGCTGACTTCAAAAGACGGTAAACTGTATTTTATTGAAAAAGTCGCTTTTCAGGAGCCTTACCGCCTTATTAAATTCAGTAACAGAACAGAATTAAGCGATTACCTGATGAAAAAATATGATACCTCGTGGGGTCAGGATACCGCGCGACCGTTTATTATGGAGAATGATGCCTTAATGAAAGGCTACAGATGATAAGGGCAGGGTTTTTAAAATTCCCACAGTTTTAGGAGAGTCGGAGCAATTCGGCTCTTTTTGATTGCAGAATTTAAATTATAACAAAAAATAAAGCAAACGGCATATTGAAATTATGATTAACAGTAGTATAATAGTGTTGTGAATGATTGTTCACGAGAGGGAATTATGTATAAGAAATTAGACGATGAAATTTTAAATAACATACTTGAGTCCGGCATTGATGAATTTGTTGACAGAGGCTTTAGCGGAGCCAATATGAGAGGCATTGCGCAGCGGGCAGGTGTCAGTGTCGGAGTGATATACAAATATTTCAGCGACAAGGACAGCTTTTTCAGAGCCTGTCTTGACCACAGTCTGCAGCTTTTAGACAACGTGCTTGCGGAAGCCGTAAAGGAAGAGGACGATTTTGACTCCTGCATCAGAAACATAGTATATGCGCTTGTCAGACATTCGCAGCAGCATTCAAACTACAACGCCATGTACAATGAGATAACGGCAGGAGGATGCAGAGTCTATGCCGCAGAGTTTGCAAAAGAGATAGAAACAAGGTCGGCGCAGGTATACAGCCGCCTCATAGCCAAGGCACAGGCACAGGGGAGAATTTCAAAAGATGCAGACAGCGGCGTTCTGGCGTTTTTCTTTGATAATCTGCTTATGATGCTGCAGTTTTCGTTCAGCTGTGAATATTACAGAGAGCGAATGAAAATATTCTGCGGCGAGAGCGCGGACAAAGAAGATATTGCCGAATATATGATAACTTTTATTGAAAAAGCACTGATTAAGGAGGCGTAATATGTACGTAATAGCTTATGACATAGGTACGACAGGGCTCAAAACCTGCCTGTATTCCATAGAGGACAGAGTAAGCCTTGTGGCAGGCACCTATCAGGAATATGACCTGTATATCTTTGAGGGCGGCGGAGCAGAGCAGGATGCGGAGCAGTGGTGGGAGGCCATGTGCAGCACCACAATGAAGCTGATTGAAAAGACGGGAATTGCTCCGGCTGAGATAAAGGGTCTTTCTTTCTGCTCGCAGATGCAGGGGCTTGTACTTGCAGACGATAAGGCAAACGCCCTGAGGCGGCCTATGAGCTATATGGATCAGAGGGCCTCAAAGATTATGAAATCCGTACAGGGCAGAGGCCTTACGGTATCCGGCGTAAACATTGTGAAGCTGATTAAATCCCTTGTGGCAACCCATGCGGCATCAACAAGCGTCAAGGACCCGCTGTGGAAATACAAATGGGTTGAAGCAAACGAGCCTGATATATTTAATAAAGTGCACAAATGGCTTGACGTCAAGGAGTACCTCATAGCAAGATGCACGGGAAACTTTGTAATGACAAAGGACTCGGCCTATTCGACATTCCTCTATGATACAAGGAAAGGCAGAGAGGGCTGGAGCAGGTCGCTTTGCAAAGCATACGGCGTTAATATGAAGCATCTCCCAAAGGTAATATCCTCAACCGATGTTGCAGGGACTCTGACAGAGAAAGCAGCGCAGCAACTGGGACTTGCAACAGGTACCGATGTATACGGCGGAGGCGGCGATGCCACTCTGATAGGACTCGGAGCAGGCTGCACACAGACGGGACAGACCCATATATACTGGGGTACGTCGGGCTGGGTTGAAACCGTGACAGACCGGCAGTATGTCGATATAGTTTCAATGATAGCAGCCATTATGAATGCCGAGGACGGCAAGTTCAACTACTTTGCTGAAATGGAAACTGCGGGCAAATGTTTTGAGTGGGTCAAAAATCATCTGGCCCTTGACGAGATAGGAATATATTTAAGCAAAACAGATGTTGCAGATAACACAGAGGGCATATATGAAAGTCTTTATGATTATCTTTCAGAGGTTATAGCAGAGGTTCCCGCAGGAGCCGGAGGCGTGATATTCACCCCATGGCTTCACGGCAACAGGTGTCCTTTTGAAGATCCGTCGGCGGCGGGTATGTTCTTTAACATAGGAATCGAAACAGGCAAAAGGCAGATGATAAGAGCAGTTGTTGAGGGTGTGTGTTATCATCTCAGGTGGATGCTGGAGTGTCAGGAAAAAAAGATAAAGACATCACAGACCGTCAGATTTGCAGGCGGAGGAGCGCTGTCGGATGTTACCTGTCAGATACTTGCAGACATTACAGGCAGGAAAATACAGACTGTAGCCGATTCTAAAGATGTAGGCTCTGCAGGAGCTGCAATACTTGCAGGAGTCGGAGCGGGAGTAATATCCGGCTTTGACGAAGCCTCCGGCTACATACCGGCAGAAAAAACATTCGAGCCTGATGAAAGCAGCAGGGCTGTCTATGAAAGAAATTATCAGGTATTCAGGCAGCTTTACAGGGATAATAAAAAGAGTTTCAGAATTTTAAACAGGGAGTAGGACTATGGATACAGTAAGAGCACAGGAGCTGGTTGCACAAACCGGCAGACAGCTTCTTGATATGGGACTGGTTGCAAGAACGTGGGGCAATATATCATGCAGGACAGATGACACCCACTGCGCTATAACGCCCAGCGGGCTTGATTACAGACAGATGAAAGCAGAAGATACAGTGCTTCTTGACATTGAGTCGGGGAAATGGCAGGGAAATCACAAGCCGTCGGGTGAAAAGGGCGTACATATGGCTGCCTACAGACAGTTCCCTGATGCAGAGTTTGTGATACACACCCACCAGAACTATGCAACGGCGATAGGCCTTTCAGGCTTTGACAGCCTTGATATTACGGAGGAAGAAACAGAGGCTCTGGGCGGAATCGCCCTTGCGGCCTACGGGCTTCCGGGAACAAAAAAGCTTACAAATGCAGTTGCAGATAAATTAAAAGAGGGAAATCATACGGTGCTTATGGCTCGTCATGGTGTTCTTGTCTGCGGCAGGGACAGAGATGAGGCGATGAAACGTGTACAGCTTCTTGAAGAAATATGCAGGAGAAATATAAAGAACTTTGGCGGCAGCGAAAGTGATGCGGTATTAAAGACGGCAGAGCTTGGCAGAGCTGTATATGCGCAGGTTGACGATATGGCGCAGATGATAGGAAGAAAGATACCTGCAGCCAAAAGTCCGGAGGAGGCAGAAAGACTTCTGCAAAAGCATAATGCTGTTCTTGTGAAAGGAGAGGGCGTAAGAGTAAGGGCTGACAGCGAAGATGACAGAGAGGCTCTTGTTATGCTTGCCGAAAAGGCCTGCATATGCCACCTGCACACATTAAATGAAAGCTCAAAGACAAGACTTGGCATATTCGATATAATGCTTATGAATTATGTTTACAGACATAAATACTCTAAACAAAAGAACGGAGATAAATAAAATGGCGAGCAATAAACAAAAAGAGGCTGCAAGGATAATCAAATTTGTTCTGTTTTCTGCATCTGCGGGAATAATAGAGCTGGGCTCTTTCACCCTGTTAAACGAGCTGACAAAATGGAGCTACTGGCCATGCTACCTGATAGCGCTGATACTGTCGGTATTGTGGAACTTTACTCTCAACAGGAAATTCACATTCAAATCGGCAAGCAACGTGCCGGTGGCAATGGCAAAAATATTTGCTTTTTACTGCGTATTTACGCCGGTGACAACCATACTGGGCAATTATCTGGCAGAGGATCTGCTCTGGAATGAGTACATAGTTACAGGTATCAATATGGCGCTTAATATATCAACTGAATATCTGTACGACAGATTTATAGTATTCAGAAAAACTTTAGATACAAACAAGGCTGCACTGAAACAGCAGCAGAAGGAAAACGGAGGTATTGAGAATGATTAAGAACTGCGGAATTACAAGATGGGACAGTCCGGACGAGATAAACAGACAGCTTAAGAACCTGACAGATCAGGAAATCTGGGAGGTCGATGACGAATATTACAACGATGTTGTAATGAAATATTTTGATGAGAAATGCAAGGGCTCCAAGGCTATATATGAGGAGTCAAAGGAGTACATACCGGGAGGCGTGCAGCACAATCTGGCGTTTAACAAGCCGTTTCCTATGTGTATGGCCAAAACAGACGGCGCATATCTTTATGACTACGACGGCAACAGATATATAGACTTCCTGCAGGCCGGAGGACCTACGATACTGGGCAGCAACTACCCTGCAATCAGAGAAAAGGTTATAGAGCTGCTTAATACCTGCGGGCCTGTAACGGGACTGCTCCACGAGGCGGAGCTTCTGATTGCAAAGGAAATCAATAAGCATATGCCGAATGTAGAGATGTTTCGTATGCTGGGTTCGGGTACAGAGTCAGTTATGGCGGCGCTTCGCATAGCGAGAATTGCTACAGGAAACAAGCGCATAATCAAAATAGGCGGAGCTTATCACGGCTGGTCAGATCAGATGGTGTACGGACTCAAAATACCGGGAAGCAGGGCGCTGCTTGAGTCACACGGCATACCAAAAGGAGCATACAAAACTACAGATGAGGTAAGACCAAACGACCTTGATATGCTTGAAAAGATGCTTAAACGGAACAAAATGAAAGGTGGTACGGCAGCAGTTATAGTTGAGCCGGTAGGTCCTGAAAGCGGCACAAGACCTGTAGCCCGCGACTACAACAAGGGCGTAAGAGCCTTGTGTGATAAATACGGCGCGCTTATGATTTTTGATGAGGTTGTAACAGGCTTCAGAGTTGCGCTGTCGGGAGCGCAAGGGTATTTTGATGTAGTGCCTGACCTTACAATCTTCGGTAAAATCGTAGCGGGCGGTTATCCGTCGGCAGGCGGCGTAGGCGGCAAGAAAGAATATGCGCAGCTTATGGCGGCAGGCCTTGCAACCGGCAAGCACAGAGCTTATGTTGGCGGTACTCTTGCGGCAAATCCGCTTTCGTGCCTTGCAGGATATACGGCAATAAAGGAAATCGAAAGAACAAATGCCTGCGAGATAGCGGGCAAAATGGGCGACAGATTATGTGACGGTCTTAAAGAGCTTATTGACAGATATGGTCTGCCTTATGTGGCATACAACCAGGCCTCGATAGTGCATCTTGAATGTACGGGAGCTATGAGCTTTGACTTCTCATCAATGTCGTTTATAAAGTCGGCGCTGGGACTTCTCAGGCATAAGGATATGATGTATGTAAGAAAAGACTCAATGGAAAAAATGGGAGCCGCATATATGGCAAACGGCATAGTTACACTGGCGGGAAGCAGACTGTACACCTCGCTGGCAGACACGCCGGAAATAATAGACGAGGCGTTAAACAGGTTTGAAGAGGTATTCAAGCACGTTAAAAAGACAGACAAGGGCTTATTGAAATAGCAGCCTGAATTGATCTGATTATACGGCAGGCACCGCGAAAATACAGTTTCGAGGTGCCTGTTTGCAGGTTATATCTGATTTTTAATGTTATTGCAAAGCCACAGTCCTTTTTCGTATGTGCAGTATTTGCAGTTGTTACATACTGCCATGCAGCCGCATTTGCATAACACAATACCGACCGAATTGATAATATTTTTGCTGCCGCATTTTTTACACTCAAAACCCGTACAACCGTGACCGACGGTTACAATTTCTCTGCCGTCGTCTGCGTGACATCCGCCGCCCGAAACATTATCGAGTTCTTCATCTGTGATTTCGCCCGTTTTCGGATGAAGCTGCTCAAAATACGCTTTTGCGCTTTCTTCCGTCATTTCCATGTTGTTTTCTTTTGCAAATGCCATAAGTTCCTCGGGAGTTTTCGCTTCTTTTGCTTTTGCAAGCAGTTCTTTGCTCATTTCCATTTTAATCTGCTCCTTTTGTCTTATTTATTTCTGCATTTTTCACAACGTCCGTCAATGATATAGGCATACGTTCCGCATTTTTTGCA
>URGK01000048.1 GCA_900547295.1 uncultured Eubacteriales bacterium | reverse complement strand
TTTTTGTCCATTTGTTTTTTGAAGTACCGATTTCTCCTATTATCTGGCATTTGTTGTTTAAGATATCATCAATCATCAAATTTGCCAAATCATCAATACTCTTTTTATTAAACCAGTCCGGAAAAAAAGGGTCTTTGTAGAAACCTGTTGAATCAATAATTTTAATTCCTGTTTCCATTTCTATATAATGGTTAAGTCGCTCCTCCTGAATCACATTCATTACAGATCCGCAGGCGCCTGCTTTGGGATCCATAGCGCCTATATAGACCTTCTCTATCCTTGAGAGCACCATCGCTCCGGCACACATGGCGCAGGGTTCTATCGTGACATAAAGATCACACCCTATAAGTCTCCAACCTCCTATCGCCTGGGCTGCGGCTCTCAGCGCCACAATCTCCGCATGAGCCGTAGGGTCCTTGAGCTGTCCCACCATATTGTGACCTCTCGCTATGATTTGTCCATCTTTTACTATGACTGCACCGATGGGAACCTCGCCCTCCCGATACGCTTTTTTTGCTTCATTCAGAGCTTCTGACATAAACTTTTCCATACACTGATTAATCGTATCATATTTCTTGCTCAAGTGCAATCTCAAATCATCTATATTTCTTCAATTTCTCCATTGTTTTTGTTTATTGCGCATATCCAGTATCCGTAAGCCTCTTTTTCATCTGCAATATCCTCTGCGCCTGCAACCGGCTGCCACAGTGAAAATCCCGACCTGCCCTGCTCCGGCTGCTCTGTTTTCAGCTTTCTTCCCGGTATGCCTATGTAATAGTAGTTTTCTGTTTCCGCAAAGATAAAATGTCTGTATCTGCTGCAAAGCCCCGCCGCCTGAGCCGACAGAACCGGCATTCTCGCCGTATTGACAATCTTTTTCCACGAGCAGTCAAGAACACTTCTTGAAAAAGGTCTGATGTCCTCGTAAAAGGATATGTTATCCGCTATTTTGCCGCAGCTTTCGGTGAGAAATTCTCTGTAATAGCTGCTGTAGGCTTTTTTCTTCTCATTTTTTAATACCTGCGAGGGCTTTTCACCCGTAAAGGTTCCTCTTGCCACAGGTCTTAAAGGCTCCCTGCCGTCATCAAGAGAAACCGCGGCAATCACCGCTATCGAATAGTCTTTCAGTTCATTTCCCGCTCCGTCAGCATTTTCGGGAGTAAATCTGAAATATCCTCTGCCCTCTCCGGCTTCCGTAACGCTTATGTCCCCCACTACCGTATATATTGTTTTTTCTTTTTTTCTTCCGAAAAATATGAGCTTGTAGGCGTATATGCTGCTGTAAAGCAGATTGCTTATATCTGCCTTTATGGCTCCCTTGCCGTTGCCTGTTTCGATTTTTATAACCCCGCCGACCCTGCCGGCTTCATCATTTGCAAAGGAATGGTTTTCCTCCTCCATCATCACATATGTCTTTTCATATTTTATATAGTCCATTTTTACCCCGCCTTGCTTTATATATGTTTTTTTAGTATTATGTATATGTTTACAGACCCTTACATATTCTAAAAGGAGATATCTATATGGCTTTGGATATTTTTTTCGGGCTAATACTTCTGTGCTCTGTATTGCTCGGCATCAGAAGCGGATTTCTGGCTGCGGTTTTTCATACCTGCGGCTGGCTTATTGCCGTAATCTGCGCTTTTGTTTTTAATTCAAAAATCCGCGGGCTGCTTTCAGAGCATACACATATATATGAAAGTATTAAAGAGAATATATCGCAGAAATTCAGCGAAAAGGTGACGCAGCCTATAGCAGACGCCCTGCCTGTTCCTGACGGTTTTTCAGGTCTTCTCGGAAACGCCGCGGAGAAAGCGGCAGATCCTGCGGTTACCGCCGTTTCAAATGCTGTTTACTGCGCCGTATGCTTTGTGCTTACGGTTATTGCTGTTATGCTTGTTCTGTACATATTTCTCCGCCTTTTTTCAAAAAAATATACGGACGGACTTCTCGGCTTCACTGACGGAGTTCTCGGCGGACTCATCGGGGTAATAAGAGGAATTGTGCTGGTGCTGCTCGCATCGGTGCTGCTGTTTCCTGCGGTTTCGCTTATGTCACCGGAGCTTTCCGAGTCGCTGGCTTCCTGCCTTGAAAATTCGCATTTTGCGCTGTATATATATGAAAACAATCCTTTTGCTGAAATACTGGATAATATGACTGATATGTATATCGGAGACCTTCTTAACAGATAATATATAGAAAAGACAGGAGGTAAATATATATGTTTGAACTTGCACCGTTCCGGAAAAGAGATAATGAGCTTTCATCGTGGTTTGGCGATTTCAGTTTTTCGGGCAGCCACTTCAAGACCGACATTAAGGATAACGGCAAAGAAATAGTGCTGAAATCAGACCTGCCGGGATTTAAAAAGGAAGATATCGAGGTAAAGACAGATAACAATTTCCTTACGGTCACAGCCGAAAGATGCTACGGCAATGACAACCGAAGCAGCGAGGGCGAATACGTCAGAAGAGAAAGATCCTACGGCAAATTCTCAAGAAGCTTTAATATTTCAGGCATTGACAGAGAAAAAATATCAGGCTCCTACAAAGACGGGGTTCTGACGCTTACTCTGCCTAAGCTTGACTGTGAAAGCCAGAGCTCAACCAGAGTGGAAATTAATTAGGGTTAATAAAATACACCATCTGCAAACACAGGTGGTGTATTAATTTATCACTCAGCAAACAGCAAATTTATTTTCTGTGATATTTTGTCCCTCTTCCACTGCCAGATATATATACAAATCCTTTTTCTGCAAGGGTATTTAATATTTCTCTTGTTTTACTTTTTCCAAAAGGCAGTCTGTTTACCAAATCGCTTATCGGTTTGCCTGTCTCTACTGAAAGCAGTTTGTATACGTCCGCTTCATCACCTGCAAGGTCATTTTTTGATTTCATTACCGGAAGTACAACTTTTATAGAATTTTCATACACTCTGAATTCCGGCTTGTTTGCACTGTCTTTGTAGGCCTCCCTTATCCTGCGCACACCTGTCCCGAAGATTTCCACAATTCTTAATCTGTAAAAAACATTACTTATTATAGGGTTTCTCAGCTTGGAAAAGTTCCCCGCAAGATATTCTTCTTTTGATAACTCTTCAGGCAGACCTCCCGGAGAATAAACTTCTATCCTGTCTTCGAACATAAACACTCTGATTTGTTCTCTGACGTCCCACACCCTATGTATAAGTGCGTTAGCAACCGTTTCTCTGAACGCTTCTTCCGGGATAAGTTCTTTTGTCTTTCGAAGGCTTCCCTCTATAATTTCATACTGATAATAGTCTCTGAAGATTTCACAGGCTGCCTCATACTCTGCCAATATAGATATATTGTCCAGAGTTTTCCGTTTTCTGATAACACTTATTGACTCCCCAAATCTGCCGATATCTATACCCGGGTAATTATTACTATCGGCAAGAAGCGCAGCTGCAATATTGTAGCCATCTTTATCCGAGTAAAGATTAAGCGTTTTTAAAATATTTATATCGCATCTGTCTATTCCTGTTTCTGCAATCAGCCTTTTTTCCAGTTCACGAAATGTAAGTTTCTGATTTTCCGCCGGAAGTTCTTCATAATGCATATTGCTTCCTGCAAGTATCAGTCTTGTAAGCTCTGCTCTGTCCACCTCAACAGTTGCAGTATCATTTCTTTTATATGCCTTGGATTTATACATATATGGTTTTTTATCTCCTGAAAACACAGTAAGTTCAATAGTATTTTTTTCTCCTATATCCAAAGTATACTCCGGCTGAGGGCTTATTGAATCATTAATTCTGTTTTCTATATCAAGACATACACTTTCAGGATTTTCTATGCCTGAGAAATTTCCATTATCGTCAGCTCCGAAGATAATAACTCCACCGTCGTAATTGGCAAAAGCACTTACTGTTTTAAGAAAAGTATTCGTAATCATCTCTTTGAATTCCAGATGTCTGTTCTCTTTCATATAGTACCTCCGTTTGTTACTTATTATACATTATCGCCCGATCGTAATCAACCGTATTTATTTTACGCTCGACTTTGCGCGTTTATTCACGCGTAAAATAAGTTGCAGCAAAAATCCTGATTAGAAGTTAATGGAAGATAAAATACACCATCTGCAAACACAGGTGGTGTATTGTGATATATTTATGTTATTATGTTCACCCCGTTTGAGCCTGAAGCCTAAGCGTCTACTTTCTTTCCAACGAAGTAAAGCACAATACCGATAATAGTGCCGCCGATACCGCAGTATCTTGAGGTATTTACCATAGCCGTAAAGTTGCTCAGAAGCCCGCTTCCGTAAGTTTCAAGGTAATATGCAGGACCTGTATCTCCCTCATACCACGCTATAACGAATGAGCCTGCAAACATCAGCAGACCGAATATGATGAAGAATACTCCGAATCTCCACAGGTCGCCCTTTGCCAGTTTTGTCTTAGGATTGATAGGATAGTTCTCCGGATCGTCCTTGTAAAGTCCGCCGTACAGCAGTTTGAATATTACATAGAAAACTATACCCGACAGAATTACCAGGAATCCCAGCAGGAAGAATTCTGTACCGTTTACCATCATTCCGATGAAGCCTACAACGAATAAGCTTACGATTACATAAATCTCTACTGCCTTGCCGCCTTTTGCATACCATACTGTTCTGTCCTTTACAGGATATTTTTTTCTCATCTTCAGGAATGCAAATCCAAGGCCTACATAAAGTACAAACAGTACAGGTGAGATTATTGATACTATCATTGAGAAGTCAAAGTTTACAAATATGATAGTAACTGCTGCCAGTATCAGTATAGGCCAGTAAGGCATCTTGCTCTTTTTAGTCAGCTTTGTCAGGAAGTTAGGGCAGAGGTTGTCTTCCGCAAGTACCATAAACAGTCTTGAACCGCTGGCAATTACTGAGTTTACAATTGCGCACTGAGCTATGATTGCAACAATCATAAAGGCTATGCCAAAGCCGCTTCCGATGTTCTGAGTCAGAACCGATGAATAGTTTAATGTTGAGCCGCCAACGTCTGAACCCCATTCAGTCCAGTTGCCTATTGATGCAATTCCTGCAATTGTAGGAAGCACGTAGCTTAATGTAATCATTACAATTGAGATTTTCATTCCTTTAGGAATTACTTCAGGGTTTGCGATTTCACCGCCCAGATTGGATATCTGAATATATCCGCAGAACATCCAGATGCCTATGCAAAGTCCTGTGCCAAGACTTCCAACGAAGCTCTGTCCTTCAGGTGTAAACGGTGTCATAGGGTTATAGTTCCAGTTTGCAAAGCCTACAACAGTTACAAGACCAAAAGCAATTAAAATTATGATTGTGAAAATAGTGCTGATGATGCTTACTTCTTTCAGTCCTATAAGGTTTACTGCTGTTAAAACTACTACTATGCCTACCTTAATAATAAGTGATGCCACAGGTGTAAGCGGTATAAATTTGTCAATATAGCCTACTGCAAGTACTACATATGATGCCTGTCCCAGATAGATTGCCAGCATCAGCCACCAGTTCATGCAGAAGCCCCACATTTCTCCGTAGGCCATCTTCATCCATACATACGGGCCTGCATCTACAGGAGCTATTGCTCCAAGCTCTGCTGTATAAACACCGATAGGCGCTGCCCACAAAACAGGAATTAATACGAGTAATATGATTGTAAGTCCCGGACCTGAGCTTGGTATCATTTCTTCAATACCAAACGCACCGCCTGCGCACATACAATAGATAAGAAAAGCAATTCCCATTACCGAGAACTTATTCTTGTGCATTTGCGACGAGCTCTTTAAAGTTACGTCATTGTTCTGATTGTTGCTCATTTTTTTCTCCCTTCATATAAAATATATTATTAAATACGAGCTGCTGTTTTAGCAGCTGTATTTAACATCACCGTTTACAATAGTCATAAGGACTTTTGTATCTTTAATCTGATCCGACGGAACATCAAGCAGGTTTCTGTCAAGAACAACTATATCTGCAATCATTCCCTCGCCCAGCGTACCAAGCTGGTTTTCAAGACCCTCACCATAGGCTGCTCCGTATGTATATATCTCAAGCAGTTCTTCTATTGTCAGCTTTTCCTGCGGATTCCAGCCGCCCTCAGGTGTGCCGTCGTCGTGGAGTCTTTCAAGTCCGGAATAAATACCTGCAAACGGGCTTCCCTCAACAACCGGGCAGTCACTGCCGCCTGCAAGAACCGCGCCTGTATCCAGAAGCTGTCTGAATACCCATGTGTATTTAGTTCTTTCAGGTCCTAAAATTTCAGGATAATTATTATCAGCGAATGAAGGCATTCCCGATACCACGTGTTCAGGCTGTACCGAGGCCATAATGCCTGCCTTTGCAAATCTCTCTATATCCGCCGGGTCTATAACCTCTATATGTTCCACCTGATGTCTTGAAGTACCTCTGCCATGTCTGATTATGGCGTTTTCGTAGCCGTCAAGGGCTGCCCTTACTGCCGCATCTCCGCAGGCGTGAAGTCTTACCGACATACCGTGCAGATGCGCTGCCTCTATGGCATCATTTAATTTGTCAAGGTCAAGAAGCGCTCCGCCTTTTTCGCCCGGTCGATCGCTGTAATCTTCAAGCATCATTGCTGTATGATTTCCCGGAACTCCGTCTACAAACTGCTTGAGGAAAGGAATTCTGTAAAAGCCGTTTCCTTCTGCTTCTGCTTTTGCTCTTTTGGCTGTAACGTCTTTAATGTCCGCAAACAGATCAAGCGCCGCATTTATTCTTATCTTCAGCTTGTCCTCTTTTGCCATCTTGAGATATGCGTTCATGTATGACAGGTCTATGCCCAGGTAAGGCGTCATGTCCGTAATTGAAGTAATACCGTATCTCAATGCCTTTTCCATATAGGTGCTTACCAGTTCTTCAACCTGCTCGTCCGTAAAGTCAAAGGCAATTCTTGCAGCTATTGAAAGCGCTGTTTCGTACAGGAAGCCTGTGGCCTCACCGTTTTCGTCTCTCTGGATTTCCCCGTAGTCAGGGTCGGGAGTTTCATTTGTAATTCCCGCAATCTCAAGCGCCGCAGTGTTTACCCATGCCGAATGAAGCTCATCGTCCATAAGCATTACAGGTCTGTCGCTTATTACTGCATCGATGCTTTTTTTATTTGGAAGTCCTTTGAATGCGTATTTGCTCCAGCCAATCCCTATAATCCATTTGTCATCAGGGTGCGCATCGGCATATTCCTTTGCCATTGCCACTGCTTCCTCTTCTGTTCTGGCGCTGTACAGATCGGCATATTTGCTGAGCATTCCCGCCTGAAGCAGATGCACATGGTTGTCATGTATTCCCGGCATAATCAGCCGGTCTTTTGTAAATTCATATACCTTGGTGTCAGGACCTGTGAAATCGGCGTCCTCGCCCTCTTTACCAATACCGACAATTCTGCCGCCCTTTACAGCAACGAAATTGATGTCCTTTACTCTGTAGCCTGCATCTTTTCTTCCGTAAAAAAATGTGGCGCCCTTGAGTATCATATCAGCCTTGCATTGTATCATACAGCATACTCCTTTCGATTTTTAAAATTTAATATGTGCTTTTGCTGCGTTGATTTCTCCCCGCAACATAATAAAGCTTATACCAATTTTTCAGCAATATATATGTCTTACTTGTCGAGTTTTTTGTTTTTGTGTGATTTTTAGCTGTATATTTTAATTTTAAAGCTGTATTTCTTTGTTTTATGTTATCAAAAATCGCAACTAAGGCCTGTTTTTGTGCCGACAGTATTTTTTTGCTTAATTCCGTTTTTATCTCCAAAACCGTAAATCTGTTATACAAACCCAGTTTAAAGCTGCGTTTTTAAGCCTGTTACACAATAAATTTGTTTTCTCGTTCAGGCTTTTTCAAATTGAAATAAATATTCTGTTAATATATAATGGATATGCGATGACAACAAAAACAGTTATCTGGCATTTTCGAAAGAAAGGATATGTTTGTATGCTCAAAAAAATAGATTACGAGGACGGGTTGCCCGTAAAGCTGGAGGTCTGCACCATAGGCCAGTATCCGTGGCATACCCATAATGATATTCAGATAGTGTATGTACTTGAGGGAGAGATTGAAATCAAAATAGCCTATGCCCGCTATACCCTTGTCAAAAACAATATTCATTTCATTCACAATGATGACGTTCACGGCTTCAAGGGACTTACCAAAAACAATCTGGTGCTGTTCATAAGCTTTAATATGGAATACTTTCTAGAGTTTTTCCCTGACCTTAACACTCAGGTATTCACCACCAAGGTGGGCGAGAATGTAATCACCTACAAAAAACATCTGGCAATCAAGGCTCATATTTTCTCTATAATATCCGAGCTGTATTCAAAAGGCATCAGATACAGAGAAAACATACAGGAGATTTCAAGAGATTTAATATCGGATCTTTATGCCAATTTCAGGGGCTTCACTCTGGATCTGTCCAGCAGAACCTTTGAGCACAAGGTGCCCCACGATATGCTTCAGATAGACAGAATAGGCAGAGTCGTAAGCTATATATATAAGAATTATCCCTACAAGCTCAATCTGTCGGAGATTGCCAAGGCGGAGAATATAAACAGCTATTATCTGTCGCATCTGTTCCAGCAGTTTATAGGAGACAGCTTCAGAAATTTTGTAAGCATGGCAAGGTGTGAAATGTCAGAGGCAGAGCTTCTGTCTACAGATGTTTCAATCACTCAGATTTCTCAGAATGTGGGCTTTTCAAATCTTAAATACTATACGGACAGGTTCAGGGAATGGTTCGGCTGCTCTCCAAAAGAATACAGACAGCTTTACAGAGGCGAGATACTGGGAAACGCAAGGACAGATGTTAAATTCCTGCCCCTCAATACTATAGATAATACCATCAGAACAGACTACGGAGAGCTGCCTGTATTTACGGGAGCTTCCAGCAGGGTTATGTCCGCCAGCGTTAATTTCGCAAGATTTGAAAACCACGAGGCAGCTTTAAAGAGGCTTCCTCATATGTCCTCTGAAATAGGCAAAATGTACAGGGATTACGATGCTCATGCGGACTGCATCGCATTTCTCAAGGAGGCATTTAAAAATCCGCTAGCTATAAATCCGCTGATTTCAAGGTGCTCCCTGTATGACAGCGCCGAAAATCCTCACGGGCTGTTTACCTACAACGGGCTCAAGAAGCCTCTTTACTACCTGTGTGAGTTCCTAAAATCCCAGCATGAGTTTCTTGTAAAGCATACCGGCTGGTATATGATTACTTCCGATACCAGAGATATTCAGCTCCTGTTTTTTAATGATGATGACGAAAACGAGCAGGACTTTGAGTTCAACTTTTTCGATGCTCCGGGTGCTTATCAGATGAGAATTTCAAGAATGAACAGAGAAAATTCGTGTATAACGCTGTGGAAGCAGTTAAATTTCAAACCGGATCTAACCGCTATAGATAAAGAGAGCATTGAAACAATCTCCGCTCCCGCTATGAGTATGAAGCTTCTTAACACCTCAGGAAGTTTTACATATAACGAGACGCTCGCTCCCAATGAAATAGTGTTTGTTCAGATGAGACTGCTTGAGAAAAATTAACACGTTAATGATTAAAAGCTGCCCGCAGTGAGCAGCTTTTAATTTCTTATCAGTTACAGAGCTTTTTTGTTTTCCTCAACAAATCTTTTTATCTTTTTGGACGTATTTTTCTCAAATTCGTGATGTCTGAGATTTATTTTTTTAATCATCTTGTACCCTGGATTTTCATCATTAATTTTGTCAACCAGTGACCACAGATATTTTTCGACCTCTTTGTCATCATCGGCCTTATCGCCGAGAGTTTCTTTAATCAAAGCCCAGTCAGGATATATGCCTGCAACAATAAGAGTATCGTCTTTGCCCTCGGCATCTCCCTCAAATACCATAGACTCTGTGATTTCAGGGAACAGCGACAGCTGGTATTCCAGCTCTTCAGGAAATACGTTCTTGCCGTTTTTGGTAATAATGACGTTTTTCTTTCTGCCCGTTATTACAATATATCCCTCACCATCTATATATCCGAGATCGCCTGTATGGAACCAGCCGTCTCTGATTACCTCGGCAGTAGCCTCAGGATTTCTGTAATATCCCAGCATGATATTATCACCCTTAAGGCATATTTCTCCTATTCCGTTTGGCGCAGGGTCTGCAATTTTAGCATCAAAACCCGGAAGCGCTATGCCGCATGAATAGCTCTTTGGTTTGTTTTCAGGATTAAGCGCTCCCATAGGCGCAGCTTCCGACAGCCCATAGCCCTGCAGCGCCATAATTCCAAAGGCCTGCAGGTCCTCTAAAATTTCAGGATTTACGGCAGCTCCTCCGCATATCATCATTCTCATTCTTCCGCCAAAGGTATTTTTAATTTCTTTAAAGAACACATCTGTAAGGTTTAATCGCACCTTTCCTGCCGCTCTGCATACTTTCATTATCTTTCTTACGGCTTTTTCCTTGCCCTTGGCCCTTATATTCTTCCATATAGCCTTGTACAGCGCTTCAAACACGGCAGGAACCGCCAGCAGGAATGTGGGCTTGACCTCCTGTATATTCCTTATTATATACTTGAGTCCCTCGCAGTGCGCTATGGCGCTTCCCTTGTAGAGAGGCATGAGGAAATCGCAGGTACATTCAAAAGTATGATGTATCGGCAGCACCGAGAAGAAAATATCGCTCGGTTTAACCTTGAGCAGCGCAGGCGCAACCATAAGGTCTGCGACAATGTTTCTGTGAGACAGCATAATGCCCTTTGCCATACCTGTAGTGCCCGATGTGAATATTATTACGCTCATTTCGCTGCTGTCTATCTGCGCGTCAAGAAAGCGTCTGTCACCCTGCTCTATGAGCTTCCTGCCCTCTGTAACAAGTTCGCGCTGTGATATTATTCCTTCTGCAGACTCTTTTCTGTCCTGTGAAATCAGAAGCTCAAGGCCTGTATCGCCCTCCTCCATCATCTTCACAAAGGTTGCTTCTCTTTTTTTATCGAAAATAACGGCTGAACATTCCGCCTCATTTATAAGGTGCTTGAGCTCATTGTATGAAAGCTCCTTATCAAGAGGGACAACCACACCTGTGCCGCACACAACTGACAGATATCCTATACTCCACATATAGTTTGTCTCTCCGATTACGGCAATTCTTCGCTCTTTCATGCCGCGCGCTATAAGGGCGGTACCCATACTGTTGACATCATCAAACATTTCTCTGTGCGTGATTGTTGTGTATGGTCCCTTTTCAAATTTGGTATAAAAAGCAATACCGTCCCCGTAAAGCTCGGCGCTTGACTCAAGCATCTGCTTTATATTTATTATAGGTCTGTTATCAAAATGCTGGACTCCGGGCCTTTTATCATCAAGCTGGCACTGTATAATGCCTTTGGCCCATTCCCAGTCCTTTTCCTGCATACGCATATATTCTTCATGTGAAACCGGCTTCATATCTCTTCTCCTTTTGTTTTATTTCATTAAAAGCTGCCCTTTCTTCAGAGCAGCTTTCAGATTTTTGTCAGTTATAAGGCTTTTTTGTTGTCTTCAATAAATCTTCTTATCTTTCTTGAAGTGTTTTTTTCAAATTCATGATGTCTCAGATTGAGTTTTTTTATCATTTTGTAGCCCGGGTTCTCTGCGTTGACTTTGTCAATCAGAGTCCACAGATATTTTTCGACTTCACTGTCGTCATCAGCCTTATCACCGAGAATATCCTTCATCACAGCCCAGTCAGGATATATACCTGCAACTATAAGGGTGTCGCTCTTACCCTCTGCCTCTCCTTCAAATACCATTGATTCTGCAATTTCATCAAATAGTGAGAGCTGGTATTCCAGTTCTTCAGGGAATACATTCTTGCCGTTCTTGGTAATAATTACGTTCTTCTTCCTGCCGGTGATTACTATATATCCCTCATCGTCTATATATCCGAGATCTCCCGTATAGAACCAGCCGTCTCTGATAACCTCAGCCGTAGCTTCGGGGTTCTTGTAATATCCCAGCATAATATTGTCGCCTTTGAGACAGATTTCGCCTATACCGTCTGCGCCCGGATCTGCAATTTTGGCATCAAATCCCGGAAATGCTATACCGCAGGAGTTGCTCTTAGGCTTGTTTTCGGGATTTAACGCTCCCATAGGTGCAGCCTCTGACAGTCCGTAGCCCTGAAGCGCCATAATTCCAAAGGCCTGAAGATCCTCTAAAATCTCCGGATTGATAGCTGCGCCGCCGCATATCATCATTCTCATTCTGCCGCCCAGTGTCTGTTTGATTTCCTTGAAGAATACGTTGGTAAGATCTATGCCGACTTTCTTTGCGGCCTTGCATATCTTCATCGCTTTTCTTACGGTTTTTTCTTTGCCTTTGGCTCTGATACCCTTCCATATTGCCTTGTGCAGCGCCTCAAATATTGCAGGAACCGCCAGCAGGAATGTAGGGTGAACCTCCTGTATGTTCTTAACTATATATTTAAGTCCCTCGCAGTGCGCAATGGCTCCGCCCTTGTAAAGCGGCATTATGAAGTTGCATGTACACTCGAAAGTGTGATGTATCGGAAGTACCGAGAAGAAAATATCGCTTGGCAGGAAGTCAACCAGCGTCGGTGATACCATAAGGTCTGCGGCAATGTTTCTGTGGGACAGCATAATGCCCTTTGCCATACCGGTTGTACCCGATGTGAATATTATTATGCTCATTTCCTGGCTGTCTATCTGCGCGTCAAGAAAGCTTCTGTCGCCCTGTTCTATGAGCTTTTTCCCCTCTGCAATAAGCTCCCACTGGGATACAATTCCGTCTGCGGACTCTCTTCTGTCCTGTGAAATCAGAAGTTCAAGGCCTGTTTCCCCCTCTTCCATCATCTTCACAAATGTAGCTTCTCTTTTTTTATCAAATATTATTGCCGAACACTCAGCCTCGTTTATAAGGTTTTTGAGTTCATTGTAGGAAAGCTCCTTGTCAAGAGGTACAACAATACCTGTACCGCAGACAGTACCCAGATAACCTATGCCCCACATATATGTGGTTTCTCCGATTACGGCAATTCTCTTGTCTTTCATACCGTGAGCGATAAGGGCTGTACCCATTCCGTTTACGTCATTAAACACTTCTCTGTGAGTAATTGTAGTGTAAGGTCCCTTTTCAAATTTGGTATAAAATGCAATACCGTCACCGTAAAGCTCGGCGCTTGACTCAAGCATCTGCTTGATGTTGATTATAGGTCTGTTGGTAAGGTGCTGTACGCCCGGTCTTTTGTCGTCAATCTGGCACTGTATGAGCGCTTTGGCCCACTCCCAGTCCTTTGCCTGCATAGCCTTGTATTCTTCCTGTGAAACTGGCTTCATATTCGTTCTCCTTTTATCTGTTATTTTTTATGATTAGCATTCTCCATTGTGTCTATACAATCTTCAAACATCTGATTAAGTCTGCAGAAGCCCTTGTAAAGCACCTGCTTCTCCTCGTCTGTAAATTCTTCACATATCCGGCTGATGGCATTATCTCTGTGAGAAGTCTGCAATGCTGTAACAAGTCTGCCTTTTCTTGTCAGCGATACAATTGTACTTCTTTCATCAGCTTTATCTGTTTTTCTCCTGACGTAATCAAAGGTTTCAAGTTTTTTAATCAGAGCCGTTGCAGATGGTCTTGAAATTTTAAGATAGTCCGCAATCTCGCTGATTTTCTTTTCACCGTTTTCGCTTTTGTATAGAAACTCCATTGCGTTTCTGCCTCGAAAAGAAGTTGTCGTACGGCTGTGTTTTCTCTTGGTTTCCTCCATTAGAAGTACATTATGGTATGCCCGAACAAGAATGTTATTAAATTGTGCTGTAAAATCGTCCATAGTCTTCTCCTTTCAGGCAATTTAACTTACTAAATTTTACCACCTATTGTGACATGTGTCAATATTTATGTGTATTCATCTGTTTTTTAACATTTCGATTACCGCAGCTGCAGACAGCTCCGCCGCTTTTTCAAGGTTTGCAAGGCAGTTTTTAACGCCGCTGCATCCCGGTGTGTCCGATATTGTTCTGACTGCGGCAAACGGCACCTCGTTTATATAGCAGCAGTGGGCAACTGCCGCGGTTTCCATATCGGCGCACACAGCCCCGAATTTATCTGCAATACGCGCTCTGTTCCTGTCGTCTACAAAATAATCGCCGCTTGCTATACCGCCGAATATATAATCTGTTTCCCGCAGACACTCTGTAAGGCTTCTGTCCGCTTTAAATACAGCTTCGCTCATATACGGGCTCTCAGCTTTAAGGCAGCCTGATGCAAAATCGTGATAGACAGCCGTATCGCATATAACGGTATCAAACAGCTTAATCCTCTCGTCTGTGCTGCCTGCCGCGCCGGATACTACAACTGCTCCGACATCAAATCTGTCTGTCATCAGCTGAGCGGCAATCGCGCTGTTTACCTTGCCGATGCCGCTGCTGCACAGTACAACCGGCTTCCCGCATATATCTCCTGTCAGGAATTCAAGTTTTTTAATCTGCACCCGTTTCATATTGTCTGCAGCCTCTAAAAACGGCTCAAGCTCCTGCCTGCATGGGCATATTATTCCTGTAATTTTCATGGCCTAGCCCTGCTTCTTTACAAGACTTCCGATCAGAAGTCCCGCGCATAAGCCTAAAGAGATGCCTATTCCCATATCCCATACGCCTGCCGAGGCTATGCAGACTCCGAGGCACAAACCCACGCACATACCCTCGTTCATATAGCTTTCCTGCTTCTTTTTGTCTTTGTCCGCCGATTTTTTGCGGTTTGAATTCTGCGCCGCAAAGATTGCAATAACAATGCCCATCACTACCCACGGCAGCGCTGCCTTTATAAATTCCAACATGGCTTCCTCCTAAAAAATCATATAGTATATTACTGCGTTTAATATAAGGGAGGTGACTCCCATAACCATTCCGGCTTTTGCCGCCGAGTTTCTGACTCCCGGCGGAGTGCTTCTTCTGCCTATCGAACTGAATATAATTGCAAGAAGCGACGGCAGTACAAATGTCGCCATTGTAAGGTATGCGATTACTCCGCATATGAGTCCCGCTATACTGAAGCCGTTAGTCGCTTTGACCGTATTGTGACTGTAGGTCCGCTCAGGCTCCTCGTATGCTCTGACAAACTCCAGCGTTTCCGGTCTTTCCTGCGGATAGATTGACATCTTCCAGTCGTCCTTTGCAAGCCTGTTTATAACGGTTATGCCTATAATGTAAAGCAGCGCCGTAAATGCAAGCAGGCACATGGAAGCATAGTCCCGGTTTAAAAATGCAAATGTATCATATATGCCGTGAATTACAATAGGAATTATAACGGCGCAGAGCTGGCAGCCCGCAGCGCCGCCTCTGTTTCCCGCAACATAATGCTTCTTTGCCATTCCGAAGAAAGCGCCCATAAATGCTCCGCAGAAGGCGTGAAGCGGTACTGAAAGAAACGCTCTTGTGACAGCAACGGATACGCCTCCGTCAAGCACATACATTATATTTTCAAGCATTGCAAAGCCTGCGGCCACAGAAACGCCGTATACGACTCCGTCAAACCTGTAGTCAAACTCTCTGTTTTTCCATATTCCTATCCTAAGAAACGCAAACTTGCACAGTTCCTCTATAAGGCCTGCCGACAGGAAGGATATAGTCATGGCATATCCCAGACTTCCCTCCGGATACTGCGGAAGATAGTTCTCTATCCAGCCCTCGAGAAATGCCGCAGGCACACACGAAAGCGCGCCTAAAACAACCATTTTAACTATAAGGTTTACAGGCTCTCTTTCGACCTTGTCTTTTCTGAATATGTATAATATTATCAGTATACCCGGCAGCATTGCCAGTGAAACCAGACTAAACATAATAACCTCCGTTAAGCAGCCTTTTTACTTTTTTCCATTCGGGACAAAACCTATCCATAAGCGCTTTGAAATCCGCGCCGTGATTTGGCACCAGCAGGTGACAAAGCTCGTGAACGATAACATATTCAAGGCAGCATACCGGATAAGGCGCCAGCTTCAGAGACAGCCATATGCGCTTTCTGACGGTGTTGCAGCTGCCCCAGCGGGTTTGCATATCCCGAACTCTCCATTCGTCCGCAAAAAGACCTGTAGCCTGCTCCCATAGCGGCGCAAGCTCTGATATCTTCTGCAAAAGCTCTCTGCGGTAAAATTCGTTTAATGCAGCCTGCCGCTGTTCAAATGATGAGCCTTGAGAAACATATATAATTATATTCTCGCCTGCCGTTTCGGCTCTGCTCCTGCCCTCTTTTATCACCAAAGTATACGGATTGCCCCACAAGTAAAGCTTCTCACCTGATACAAGCCGGCGGCTTACCGCGCCCTCATACTTCCTGCGGTGATTTTTGATCCACGCAAGCTTCGACTCTGCAAAAATGTATATATCCTCATCTCTCATATGAAGAGGCGCTGATATGACCACATCGCCTGCAGGGGGCTTAATGCGTATGTATATGTTTTTTATTCGTTTTTTGTCTACCTTTATTTCTATCCCGTCTAAAACCATAATAATATCTTATCACAAAAACAGGCAATTACATAATATATATTATGCAATCGCCTGTTATTTCTAAATCTCTATGTCTTTTTTCATTAAATCGGCAATGGTGATGCCGTCAAAGAAATCTGTAATTCTGTTATTAAGCTCTTTCCACATAGGAAGCGTCCTGCACTGATCGGCCCTCTCGCATTCCTCGGCATCGCAGTCCAAACACGCCACAGGTGCAAGCGAACCCTCCGTAAGCCTCAGTATATCGCCTACAATGTACTCATCGGGACTGCGGTTGAGCCTGTAGCCTCCGCCCTTGCCGTGCACGGCCTCTACGAAATTCGCCTTTGACAGCATTGTCATAATCCGCTCCACATATTTCTGTGAAACCTGCTGCCTTTTGACTACGTCTTTCATAGGAATATATTCTCCATTGCAATGCTCCGCCAGGTCAATCATAACCCTGAGAGCATATCTTCCCTTTGTGGAAATCATCATTTATCTTCACCTCTGTGTAAATTACACATTTATTCTATCATATATTTTACTGTGCGAAAAGAGGAGTTGACAAATATCTGTCGCCTGTGTCCGGAAGCAGAACTACAATATTCTTGCCCTTGTTTTCAGGTCTTTTTGCAAGCTGTATTGCCGCATAAACCGCTGCGCCTGATGAAATACCAACCAGTACGCCCTCTTTTCTTCCTATAAGTCTGCCTGTTTCAAAAGCATCGTTATCTGCTACAGGTATAATCTCATCGTATACCGATGTATCAAGCACGTCAGGAACAAAGCCTGCGCCTATTCCCTGTATCTTGTGGCTTCCCGCCTTGCCCTGCGATAATACAGGTGAGGTTTCAGGCTCTACCGCCACAACCTTTACTTCCGGCTTCTTTGATTTCAGATACTGGCCTGTACCTGTTACCGTGCCGCCTGTTCCGACGCCTGCAACGAATATATCAACCTCTCCGTCAGTGTCCTCGTAGATTTCAGGACCTGTTGTTTCAAAGTGAGCCTTAGGGTTTGCCTCGTTTACAAACTGTCCCGGAATGAAGCTGTTTTCAGTTTCGTCTGCAAGCTCCTGAGCCTTGGCAATTGCGCCTTTCATTCCCTTGGCGCCCTCTGTAAGCACCAGTTCTGCTCCGTATGCCGCCATAAGCTGTCTTCTCTCTACTGACATTGTTTCAGGCATTACGATTATAATGCGGTAGCCTCTCGCCGCTGCTACAGATGCAAGGCCTATGCCTGTGTTGCCGCTTGTAGGCTCGATTATAACGGAGCCCGGTTTAAGCTTGCCTGATTTTTCGGCGTCATCTATCATAGCCTTGGCGATACGGTCCTTTACCGATCCAGCCGGATTGAAGTATTCAAGCTTTGCAAGTATTTTAGCCTCTAATCCCAATTCCTTTTCTATCTTTGTTAATTCCACCAGTGGTGTGTTTCCTATAAGCTGATCTGCTGATTTATATATCTTTGACATAATTTCCTCCTTTAAATACTAAAAACAAATTACTTTAACATCTGTCCTTTTTATATATATGCCCCAAAGGGCATACACAAGAAATTATATGGTTTCTGTTTCATTTTCTTTTACCTACTTCGTTAGTATGTATATACCTTACACCCATTTACCCACCTTGTCAATAGGTAAATAAAAATATTTTTCAAATTAATTAAAAACCCCTGAAATCATATTCAGAGGCCCTTAGTTATAAGTCTGCTTCGCTTTGCGCTTTTTTATTCATATAGTCAATATATTCGTTTCCCCATATCTCAAGCTCCGCCAGCACAGCGCTGAATTTGCTGCCTATCTCACTCAGGCTGTATTCAACCCTCGGCGGCACCTGGCTGTACTCCTTTCGTACAATCATCCCCTCGCTTTCCAAAGCCTTGAGCTGCCTTGAAAGCGTTGTATGAGTCATCTCCTCATCACAAAGGGTAGTCTTTTCCGTCTTTCGCATAACCATACTCTGCAATTTCAACATCTCCTGCCTGACAGCTCTTGTTTGTGGAATCATAGGAAATATATGTTTTTTCCCGATGATTGCGGGCAGCATTCCATTCATCCAGAAACGCTATATTCTGATCCGGCGTAACCGAGGAAAGAAAATCAGATACTTTTGTATCGCTGTATATCTTCATTCCCGGGGTAAAAAGAGGATGGTTATATCCGTATTCAGGGTAATACTGCCCTGCATTGTTTTCTGTGACTATTGAACAGGCTGCAAGGTCAAGGAAAAGGCCGCTGTCTTTTCCTATGATATGAGCCATCATTTCATCAAGCCTGTATTCTTCTATGATTTTCTTAATCACAACAGAACTGCCTGTTCTGATGCAGCCGCTTCGTTTTGACCGTTTCCTGAATTCCGGAAGCTCAACGTCCGGGAAGTATTTCACAAAGTTCTGATTGGGATGCATCATTGTCGGATCAAGCGGATCTGCCTTGCCTATTGTAGTTCTTTGAGGTATGTTATAGCGCTTTTCGGGAATATATTTTCTGCCGTATGTATATTCTACATAAGCAATGCCTTTTCTCTTGTTCAATGAGATTTTTTAGTGTTTTCCGGTATTTTTACAAGAAAATCAAAGTACATTTTGCTTTTTCTGTTAAGTATGATATCCTACTCAATAATCATATCAGATTCGCCCGGAAAGTCACCGTTTTCGTTGATTTTCCGGGCTTTTCCACGTATTTTTGAGTGCAATTTGACTATTGAGTTGAAAATTCATCTGAAGTTAAGATTTACACGAATCGAACTCGTTTTTTGCCTCTTTTTCGTGTAAATATACATTCTGGCGCGTGAGTGAACACTCAAACACCCGGGCGAAAACGCTCAGGCACGCGACTGAGATGGGAGTCGAGGAGGCAGTCTGCAAACAAGGCGAAACAGGCTGCCCGTTCCTCATCGCGCACTCAGATATTCCATCAATTGTTCCATGGACAGAGCCGGTACGGCAGCTGTATCAGTATCCCATTTCTTCAGGATTTTCCGGATCGATGTTCATTTCCGAATAGCAGTGCAGGCATCTACCCGTATAACATAATATAACCTTCATGCTCTCCGGAATAAATCTGCCGCATTTCCGGCATCTCCAACCCGGGGTTGGCTCCCCGCCTCCCATTTCGTCAAATTTGCCGCCCGAAACATTTTCAAGCTCGTCATCTGCTATATTTCCGGAGCTTGTGCCGAACTGCTTAAAATACGCATCCGCTTTTTCTTTTGTCATTTCAATGCCATTTTCTTTTGCAAATGCCAAAAGTTCTTCGGGTGTTTTCATTTTTTTTACTTTTTCCAATAATTCTTTGTTCAGTTCCATTGTTTTTCTCCTTTCATCGTCAATTGGGGGGGATAGCACTTTTCAGTCGTTTTTCAACATCTTTATATAGGAATTGTTGGTCTTTATCTTTGTATTAAAATCAACATTTTTGAGCTTTATACTTGTGTCAAGTTCTTTTCTGATTTTTTCATATAATGATCCCTCCCTTATAGTTTTGTCTGAGAGTGATCGCTCAAATCTGATTGCTATGTCTTGCTGTTTATAACCTTGCTTCCTCCTTCTGTTTATTTATACGATCAAAAATAAAAGAAGTCAAAATTTACACGAATCGAACTCGTTTTTTGCCTCTTTTTCGTGTAAATATACATTCTG
>URGK01000047.1 GCA_900547295.1 uncultured Eubacteriales bacterium | reverse complement strand
CTTAAAGGCAAGGATATAGTTATTATCTATATCAATGATAAAGGTATCTGTGAGACATTAAATCATACTGTGGAGACTGTGGGAGCAGAGGAATACATCAGATTCACAACCTCACACTTCTCAACATTTGCCGTAGTAGAGAAAACGGATGCAGATAAAATCATAGATAAGCAGAATGCCGGTAAGATAAATACCTTGATTAAGGAAATTAAACTTAAAGCAAGTACTTCAAAGACCTCAAAGAAGAATATTAAGGTCAGAGCTGGTAATGTTAAGAAATTAAACAGCCTGATTAAGGAAGCAAAGGCTATGGGATATACTGTTAAGTATAAGTTCTACAGATCAACAGAGAAGGCTTCAAAGTATACTGCAAAGATTACAAAGAAGAGCAGTGTGTATATCAATACCAAGGGCAGGAAAGGTACTAAGTACTACTACAAGGCTAAGGTGCTTGTATATGACGGAAAGACTCTGATAGCGCAGACTGAACTCAAACAGTGCGGATACGGAAGCAGAATATGGAGCAGGTAATTCGTATTAATTAAAAGACAGCGTAACAGCTGCTGCAAACAAGCGGCAGCTGTTACTATCATATCAGGCGCATAGTATATAAATTGGATTATGAGAAAAAACAGGTACGGGAGGAGAGAAATATGAAATCACTTCGCAGTATGGGAATTTTCCTTGTAATATGTTTCATTGTGATTGTACTGGTGCTGGCGGACAGAGCCTACGGAAATGATATAATCAGAGCAGATGCAGAGGCTGTTTCCTCCGTGGAAATTCAGGCAGTGCCGGATATCTGGAGCAGCGGCAGAATAGTTATAACGGAGGCAGATAAGGTAGATAAATTGATAAAGGTGCTTAATTCATTTGAATATGACGGCTATGATATCAGACAGGAACTTGTGGCAGGCAGACACTTTTATCATATTATATTCAGGCTTCAGGGAGGAGAGGCTTTTGCCTGCGATATAGCCTTTGAGGGAGAAAGGGAGGATATGACCGTACTGTTTTCCGTGTATAAGGGGCGGATTATGAAAGTCTACAGAGGCAGTATGAGTGAAAATGATGTGAAGTGCTTCAAAGATATATGGAATGAATGAAATTGTTAAGATGATATAAACGGGTAAATATTTTTTTGTAATTTGTCACAAAATGTTGTTGACAAGGTCTGATATAAGCGATATAATGCTAACATAATTGAAAAAGACAAGGCTGTGAAGAGAACCAGTAGCATTAAGGAGACTGAGACAGAGAGCTGCCGGCAGGTGAAAGGCGCATAGTTACTTTTTGTGAATACATCTCGGAGCTGCGTACCGAAAGCATATGCAAGTAGGCTACGACGGGAGTGCCCGTTACAGCACAAGGGTATAACCATTAGTGATAATGTCGTACCTGTTAAGGTCGTTTTCGTGAGGAAACGATGAATGAGGTGGTACCGCGAAGTTAATCTCCGCCCTCTGTTTAGAGGGCGGTTTATTTATTTTGTGCTGCTTTCTGAGCACTTAACAGAACGGACTAGAGAGGAGAGCAGAATGGAAAATCTAAAACTGATTCAGACAGTGACCGTCATTGCGTTTGTGCTGTTTGCACTCGGAATGATAGGCATAGGAGTAACAAGCTTCAAAAAGGTAAAAAACCTTGACGGATTTTTACTGGGAGGAAGAAACGTAAGCGGCTGGGTGTCAGCTTTCTCATACGGCACAGCATATTTCTCGGCTGTAATATTTGTAGGATATGCAGGCAAGCACGGCTGGGACATAGGTATAGGCAGTATATGGATAGGCATAGGCAACGCAGTGCTGGGCTGTCTGCTTTCGTGGCTGCTTATGGCAAAGCGCACAAGACGTATGACCCATACGCTTAATTCAAAAACAATGCCGGAGTTCTTCGGTTCAAGGTACAGCTCAACCGTTATGAAGGTGGTTGCGGCGCTGATAATATTCATATTCCTTGTACCGTACTCGGCAGCAGTATACAAGGGACTTGGATTTATGTTCAACACAGTGTTCCCGTCAATTTCAGTAAACTGGTGCATGCTTGCCATAGCCGTACTTACAGCCGTTTATCTGGTACTGGGGGGCTACACGGCGTCAAGCCTTACAGACTTCATACAGGGAATTATAATGGTGGCAGGTATCATATTTATGATAGGCGCGCTGCTTAACACAGACGAGGTGGGAGGTCTTGCAGAAGGGCTTTCAAGACTTTCACAGATTACAGACAACGGAGACGGAATAACAGGAGCCCAGCTTACAAGCATATGGGGCGCAGACAGCTGGAAATTCCTCTGCACCAATATACTTCTTACAAGTTTTGGCGTATGGGGACTTCCGCAGATGGTTACCAAATACTACGCTGTCAAAGAGGGCAAGGCTATCAAGCAGGCTACAATAGTTTCAACACTGTTTTGCTTCGTTATAGGCGCAGGCGCATACACAGCAGGTTCCTGTTCAAGACTTATACTCGGAAACACACTTCCCGAGGCCGGCTATGACGGAGTAATTCCGCAGATGTTAATTAAAGCACTTGGCGGCGGGACATTTACAATTATCATTTTAGCAGTTATAATTATATTGCTGTTTTCAGCATCAATGTCAACACTGTCAGGCATAGTACTGTCATCTTCATCTGCCATTTCGGTAGACCTGGCGCCGCAGATTAAAAAAGGCTTCGGCGGCAAGCCTCAGATGCTTATGACAAGAATACTCTGCCTTGTATTTATAGCATGCTCATTTATATTTGCAACACTTAACATATCAATTATAGTTAATATAATGAGCTTTTCATGGGGAGTTGTTGCAGGCTGCTTCATAGGACCGTATGTATGGGGAATTTTCTCAAGAGGAACTACGAAAGCGGGAGCCTTTGCGGGTATGATAGGCGGCTTCCTGACCGTTGCAATTCCGACAGTTGTAATTACATGCAGCAGCGGATTTCCTGCAGCGGTAGGCAATGCTGCGGGACTTGGAGTGCTGGCTATGGCGGTATCATTTGTAATCGTGCCGATAGTAAGCAGCTTTACAAAGAAATTCGACAGTGAATTTATAGACACAGTTTTTAAATAAATCATCAGAAAGGAAATCAGAAATGCCAATTACAGATATCTTAGAGCATAATGCTACGCTTTTTAAAAATGATGTAAGCCTTGTGGAATTAAATCCGGGAGATGACGACAAACCCAGAATGACATGGAGAGAATACTCTCTGATAGAGTCTACAAGCAGAGCGAGATTTCGCAAGGAGATTACATGGGGAGAATTCAATGTACAGGCCAACAGATTTGCAAATCTTCTTCTTTCAAGAGGAGTCAAAAAAGGCGACAAGATTGCAATACTTCTTATGAACTGCATCGAATGGCTTCCTATATACTTCGGTATCCTGAAAACAGGAGCCATTGCAGTACCGCTTAACTTCAGATATACGGCAGATGAAATCAAATACTGCTGCAAGCTGGCAGAGGTTGACGGTATAGTATTCGGGCCGGAATTCACAGGCCGTATGGAAGAAATCTGTGACCGTATGCCAAAAGTAAAACTCATGCTGTATGCAGGAGAGGACTGTCCGTCATTTGCAGAAAGCTATGATGAGCTTATTGAATACTGCTCATCAAGAACACCTCAGATAGATATCAAGGACTCTGATGATGCAGCCATATATTTCTCATCGGGAACCACAGGCTTTCCAAAGGCTATACTTCACGCCCACAGAAGCCTGATGCACTCATGCAGGGTAGAGCAGAACCACCACTCACAGACCAGAGATGATGTGTTCCTGTGCATACCTCCTCTGTATCATACAGGGGCAAAAATGCACTGGTTCGGAAGTCTGCTGGTGGGAGGCAAGGCTGTGCTTCTCAAAGGCACAAAACCGGAATGGATAATGAAAGCCATTTCAGAGGAAAAATGCACAATACTGTGGCTTCTGGTTCCGTGGTGCCAGGATATATTAGATGCTCTTGACAGAGGTGATATCAAGCTTGAAAACTATGAGCTTGACCAGCTCAGACTTATGCATATAGGAGCGCAGCCTGTACCGCCTAGTCTGATTAAGAGATGGAAGTCATATTTTCCTAAGCATCAGTATGATACAAACTACGGTCTGAGTGAGTCCACAGGACCGGGCTGTGTTCATCTTGGAGTTGAAAACATACACAAGGTAGGAGCTATAGGCAAGGCAGGCTTCGGATGGGAAGTCAAAATAGTAGATGATGCAAGAGGACTTGTAAAAAAAGGTGAGGTCGGAGAGCTTGCAGTCAAAGGCCCCGGAGTTATGAAGTGCTACTTTAACGACGAAAAAGCCACAAGAGAAACACTTTATGACGGATGGCTTATGACAGGCGATATGGCATATGAAGATGAGGACGGCTTCCTGTTCCTCGTTGACCGCAAAAAAGACGTAATAATATCGGGCGGCGAAAACCTGTATCCTGTTCAGATAGAGGATTTCCTCAGAAAGAACGAAAACATCAAGGATGCTGCTGTAATAGGGCTTCCTGATGACAGACTGGGTGAAATCGCAGCAGCTATAATCGAACTCAAAGAAGGAGCGGAATGTACTGAAGAGGATATCAATGAATTCTGCCTCGACCTGCCTAGATACAAAAGACCTCACAAAATCATATTTGCTGATGTGCCTAGAAATCCTACAGGCAAAATCGAAAAGCCTGTATTAAGAGAAAGATACAGCTCCGTAAGACTGGTTGAACAGCAGAATACAAGATAGACCATGAAGAAAAAAGCATATATACAGCTTGTTCTTGCTATGATTATCTGGGGGACCTTAGGGCCTCTTGTAAAGCAGATACCCCTTGCCAGCGGTGAAATAGTGCTGGCAAGAGTAATACTCGGATTTGTAACTCTTGCAGTTATATATTTTGTGTCGGGTGAGTACAGGACGGGCGGCATCACAGACAGGGCAGCTGCCCGAAGAGATATCGCAATACTTTTCATATCAGGCGCTGTTATGGGTTTTAACTGGGTGTTCCTGTTTGAAGCATATAAATACACGACGGTAAGTATGGCGACAGTATCATATTACTGCGCTCCTGTAATAATTACAGTTCTGTCACCTCTGGTACTGGGTGAGAAGCTTACAGCAGCAAGAATTGCAGGCATAGCTGCCGCAATGGCAGGAATGTTTATGATAACAGGCTCGCTGTCGGGAGGCAGTCAGCCCCTTAAGGGCGTATTATTCGGACTTCTTGCAGCCCTGTTTTATGCGTGTGTAACGATTCTGAACAAGCAGCTTAAAGGCGGCTTTACAGGTATACAGATTACTATTGTACAGTTGTTTGCCGCAGGTATTGTAGTAGCGCCGTATGCGGTAATAAATCACGAAGGAGCGTGGGTGATGCCTCAGGGCGCAGGACTTGTCTGCCTTATAATCGTAGGTGTAGTGCATACAGGGATAGTCCTTTATTTCTATTTTTCCTCAATGCAGGTACTGCCGGGACAGAGTGTTGCCATGTGCAGCTATATAGACCCTGTTTCATCGCTTCTGATTGCGGCGATTGCTTTAGGCGAGAGAATGAGCGTTATTCAGATTATCGGAGCTTTCCTCATAATCGGCGGAGCAGCATTTGGAGAGCTGTATCAAAAAAAAGAATAAATAACATCACCACCAAGTATACATATACGGGTGGTGATTTTTAATGTCTGTATTTATCGGAAAAAAAGCGCTGAGAAAAATACTTGCAGGAGTACTGACTCTGTGTGTTCTCGGCTACGGAAGTGTATATATAAAGGGGGCAATGGAAAAGCAAAGCTCCGAGGCGGCCTCTGCGGATGGCAACTGGGGATTGAGCTTTCAGAGTGAGGGAGGACTGCCTGTAGGCAATGCAACCGCCGACTATCTAAAAAAATTCAATGCATATTATGTGGGAAATCCCGAAGAAAAATCAATATATCTGACCTTTGATGCAGGATATGACAACGGATATACGGAGCATATACTTAATGTGCTTAAAAAACATAATATAAAGGCGGCGTTTTTTGTAGTGGGAAACCTGGTCAGAGATAAACCGGAGCTTGTAAAGAGAATGGCAAAGGAAGGGCATATAGTAGGTAATCATACATTTACTCATCCGGATATGTCAGCCATATCGGACAAAGAAGCTTTTAAAATAGAGCTTGGCAAGCTGGAAACAGCATATAAAGAGGCTGTGGGAAGCGATATGAAGAAGTTCTACAGACCGCCGCAGGGCAAGTATAGTGAGAGCAATCTGAGTATGGCAAAAGAGCTGGGATATACTACGGTGTTCTGGAGTCTTGCCTATGTTGACTGGTACGAAAACGACCAGCCTACAAAAGCAACGGCAGACGAAAAACTGACAAAAAGGCTTCATAACGGAGCCATCGTGCTGCTTCATTCGACCTCTAAAACCAACAGCGATATACTTGATGAACTGCTTACAGAGTGGGAACAGCTTGGCTACAGCTTTAAAACTCTTGATGAACTTGGGAAGTAGATAATAAAGCCTGTGCTGATATAAGGCGCAGCCTTTTAACAAATTGATATACATATTGAATTAAAATATGCTTTTTGGTATACTTGAATAAGAAGCCCTATTTGTATTAGAAAGTGTTGTTCGGTACTAAACTATACCTATTAACAAATTTGGAATGGTATGATTTTATACAATTGACTTTATAATAAAAAGCAATTATAATGTACTAAATCACACCAGTGATGAATAAAACAGGTGCAGTTTAGTACAGGAGTGATATTATGCTTTCAAAAAAAGATATAGAAAATATCAGACAGAGTTTTGCGAAATATGACTATATAATGACTACAGCTCAGTTGAATAAGGACAAGCTGTATTACAGAGATATTCAGGAATTGCTGGAAAAAGGCCTGATAGAAAAAATCAGGCGAGGCTATTATCATTGGATTGAGGATTATGGAAACAGTGAGGTAGTGATAATAAACAGATTGTTTCCCGATGCTGTGCTTTGTATGGAAACAGCTCTCTTCTATTATAAATACAGTGATAGAAATCCTGCTGAATGGAATATTGCTATTGATAAAAATGCTTCCAGACAGCGCCTGAAAATAGATTATCCATTTATAAAGGCTTATCGGGTTGAGCCTTCGTTGCTTTCTCTTGGAGAAACCAGCGGTAAAATTGATTTTGAAAAAATACGTATTTATGATCGTGACCGTACTATTTGTGATGTTCTGCGTAATATGAATAAAATGGACAAGGAAATTTTTAACAAAGCAATTCAGAATTATGTTAAAGATTCTAAGAAGAATATTTCCAGCCTTATGCAGTACGCAAAGGTATTGAGAGTTCAGAAACGAGTAAAAGATTTGATTGGAGTGTGGTTGTAATGGCAGATATAGCAGCCTCTGTTTTGGCAAAGCTCAAAAATAAAGCGAGGGCTTTAGGCGTCAGTTATCAGCAGTGTCTGCAGTTATTTGTGCAGGAAGAATTTCTAAGGAAACTTTCGAAGTCTGGATATGGTGACTCTCTGGTATTAAAGGGTGGCTTGTTTATTTATACTCTTACAAACTTTGAAAGCAGAGCCACTATTGATGTTGATTTCCTGCTTCGAGGATATTCAAATTCCATGGATAATGTGAAAGATTTGATTTACAAAATTATTGATACACCGACAGGCAATGATTATATTGAGATGTCTGCAAAAAGCTTTGAGGAAATTTCTCCGCAGAGAAAGTATCATGGCATCAGTACACAGATTATCGCACAAATAAAAAATGTGCGGGTGCCATTTAATATTGATATAGGTGTGGGTGATATTATAGTTCCTCGTGCAGAAGAACGCATAATCAGTACACAGCTTCCGGACTTTGAATCTCCAATAATTAAAACCTATTCACCAACGCCGCAGGGCAGGAAGCCCAGACTTCTATAAGTCGTGGGAGGAATGCCCGCATTAGCGGCGTAATTTTTTTCAGACAATGTTTCTTCGCCAGAAATATGATATAATGGTTTTGGCGAAGAAAGAGAGGCTTTGTATATGCAACAGACAATTACAGCAAAACTACAAATTTTAGTTAATACTTCTGATAAGCAGATTATCTGTGATACCATGAAGGCGTATTCTAATGCCTGTAATTATGTATCAGAATACATATACAAAACTCATAATCTGAGTCGTTACAGTGTACAGGAAAACACTTATTATCAGATACGTGAAATCTTTGGGCTTCGTTCCCAGATGGCAGTTTCTTGTGTGCGTACAGTTATTGCGAAATACAAGACCGTACTTGAAAATCAGAAAGAGTGGATTAAGCCTGTATTTAAGCTTCCTCAGTTAGACCTTGTATGGAATAGGGATTATTCTCTTAATTCTAAAAATGATATTTTTTCTGTTAATACATTAAATGGTCGTATTAAGGTATCTTTCTATAAAAATGGCTTTGAACAGTATTTTTCTGATAACTGCAAATTTGGTACAGCAAAGCTTGTTAATAAACACGGAAAATTTTATCTGCACATTCCTGTAACATATGAGATTTCTGAATTAAAACAATCCGAGATTTCAAATGTAGTCGGCATAGACCGTGGAATCAGATTCCTTGCTGTTTCTTACGACAGTAAAGGAAAATCCGTGTTTTATGACGGTAATGTTGTTAAACAGAAGCGTGCTCATTACAAAGCTTTGCGTAAACAGTTACAACAGGTAGGCACTCCATCATCAAGAAGAAGGCTTAAAGCTATAGGCCAGCGAGAAAACCGTTGGATGCAGGACGTGAATCACTGCATTAGTAAGGCACTCGTTGAGTCTAATGCTGATGGTACTCTATTTGTAATCGAAGATTTAACCGGTATCCGTTCTGCAACAGAAAAGGTTTTAGTTAAAGATAGATATGTTTCTGTATCGTGGTCTTATTATGACTTGGAACAGAAAATATCTTATAAAGCCTTAAAGCATCATCAACTTGTTGAAAAGGTCAATCCTGCATATACAAGCCAAACATGTCCAAAATGCGGTCATACAGAAAAAGCTAATCGTAATAAAAAGCTGCACACTTTCTGTTGTAAGAATTGTGGCTATAAATCCAACGATGACCGTGTAGGAGCAATGAATCTGCATCGAATGGGAATAGAGCTTTTAGTACCAGATGCAGTTGCTACAGAGTAAATCTCCGTAGCACAGGTACGCGTCAACGTGCCTATGATGTAACGCCACGTTTGGTAGTAATACCAAACGACTAAATGTGGAAGGAGAAATTCGTTATACCACAGGGCAGTTACAAGCTCCGACATCTAAGGCCTTAGCCGAAGGTCGGAGTAGTTGACGAAAAACTGAAAAAACAGCCGAAAACAAAATATTAAAAGTTATACGACAGTGCTTGAAGCTGTGCTTTTCGGGCTGTATTTAAGGTTTACGGCATTGTATTTAAATAATTTTAGTGATAGAATTAGTAACATAAATAATAAGGCCAATATATCCGGAGGAAATATGAAACAGTACGATATTAAAGATATTTCACTTGCACCGTCAGGGCATCAGAAGATTGAATGGGTAAGAAACAATATGCCTCTGCTCAGAGGACTTGAAGATGAGTTTTCCAAAACAAAACCGTTTGAGAATGTCAGAATCTCTCTGTCCGTACATCTTGAGGCAAAGACAGCTTATCTGTGTCTGGTGCTGGCGGCAGGCGGAGCGGAGATGTCCGTAACAGGCAGTAATGCGCTGTCTACACAAGATGATGTTGCCGCAGCTCTTGCCGACAGAGGTCTCAGAGTCTATGCTCACCACGGAGCCTCAGAGCAGCAGTATATGGATGATATAGAGATGTGTCTTGAGATCAAACCCCACATTATCATTGATGACGGCGGTGATCTTGTGGGTATGATACACGAAAAAAGACCTGATCTTGGTGAAGCTGTATGGGGAGGCTGTGAAGAAACCACGACGGGAGTTATCAGACTTAAAGCCATGGAGAGAGAGGGAGTGCTTAAATTTCCTATGGTTGCAGTAAACGATGCCGACAGCAAGCATCTGTTTGACAACAGGTACGGGACAGGGCAGTCTGTATGGGACAGCATTATGCGAAATACCAACCTCATAATCGCCGCCAAGACTGTAGTGGTTGCAGGTTACGGCTGGTGCTCACGAGGAATAGCGATGAGAGCAAAGGCTCTCGGAGCTAAGGTTATCGTTACGGAAATCAATCCTGTCAAGGCTATTGAGGCCAGAATGGACGGCTTTGATGTTATGAAAATGGAGCAGGCGGCGCCTCTCGGAGATATATTCGTATCGGCTACAGGCTGCTGCAAGACCATAACGGTAGAGCATATGCTCACAATGAAAGAGGGCGCAATCCTTACCAATGCAGGTCACTTCAACTGTGAAATTGATATGGCGGCTCTTGAAGAGGCTGCAGTCAGCAAAAAAGAAACCAGAAAAAATATAATGGGCTATGAGCTTGCAAACGGCAGATGGGTAAATGTCATCGCAGAGGGCAGACTTGTCAACATTGCGGCGGCAGACGGACACCCCGCGGAGGTTATGGATATGAGCTTTGCGGTGCAGGCTCTTTCGGCAATGTATATTAAGGACAACTACAGACAGCTCGAAAACAAAGTAATAGATGTTTCCGAGGAGATAGACGATATAGTTTCAAGAAGAAAGCTTGCAGCGTGGGGAGTTGAGATAGATGAGCTTACCGATGAGCAGAAATCCTATCTTAACAGCTGGCAGGTTTAAAAGGAGGTATTTATGTACACAGCGGATGAACTCAAAAGAGTAAAGGCGGCCATTGAGGTCAATGTCAGAAAAGCAATGGATGAATACGAAGCAGAAAACGACTGCGCAGGAATGTATCAGGACCCTATTATAGTTTATCACGATGCCAAGGATCCGGCTTTCGATACATTTTTCAGAATGGGAATATGCAGGCACCCTGCGGAGATTTACAGGCCGGGAAACACACTGGTACTGTTTTTCCTTCCATACAGAGAAGATATAGTTGAGAGCAACAAAGGCGGCACAGCTACTTCTGATCAGTGGCTTACAGCATACAAAAAAGGCACAGGGCTGATTATGAGAATAAACAGAGCTATCAGAAACACCCTCGAAAGCAGGGGCAGACTGGTATCCTGTCTGAATACTCCTATTGACTGGAACGAAAAGAAGGCTGCGGAGGAATGGTCATTCAAGCTTGCATCATATCTTGCAGGCATGGGAGAGTTTTCAACAGCAGGCTCGTTTGTGACAGCCAAGGGCTTTGGCGGCAGATTTTCCGGTATCATAACCGATGAGGTGCTTTATGAGGAAAAGCCTCAGACGCGTACTCCGGAAGAATATGAGGCTATGATAGCAGACATCAAAAAAGCAACGTTTTATGAAGGCGCACCGTCAGAGGAGTGCATTGCAGTCTGTCCTTGCAGAGCAATTTCAAAGGACGGAATTGACAGATTTAAATGTCAGCAGCACTGCAGGACACTGAATGAATATGTACCGTCGGCAGATGCATGCGGTAAGTGTTTCTTCACGGCGAAATAAATTAAGTGTTTTGATTTATGGTAACAAATTAAATGTATTAATCATATGCTATACTAAACATTTTAAAAAAGCAGGTGATTAAATGTCAAATAATTGCGGCCTATTAGGCGGAGAAGGTGTAGATACTAGCTTACTGTTCTTCTTCCTCTTATTAGTGATTATTTTCTGTAATTGCTACGGGAATTAGATATCTGTACCTATAAGTTTAGGAGGACTCTTTTTTTAAGGGTCCTTTTTAGTGTGAATAAAGAATATATAAATATTTTCTTTACCTCTGAATTCTGATATAATCGGGGCATACGGAGGTGAAAAATGAAAAGGATATTAAATATATTATTATGCTCAGTATTGTGCATGGCGCTGCTTTCGGGACAGGCCTTTGCTGCAGGCGCTGTGAAAGCTCCGGGGCAGATAACGGTAAAGGTTACAGCGGACAAAAATGTTACTGTAAGCTGGAGCAAGACATCAGGAGTTAAAGGCTACAAGGTGTATCGCGCATACAGCGGCTCTAAGCTGTACAGCTGCATTAAGACAATAAGCTCTAAATCTACTGTAAAATATACAGACAAGACCGTAAAACCTGGCAGGAAGTATTCATATAAGGTCAGAGCCTACAAGGTCGTAAACGGCAGGAATACATACAGTAAATTTACAAAGATTAAAACGGTATATGTAAAGCCTGAAAGCTGGAATACCGGCAGACTTGAAAAGGACATTGTCTCATACCTTGAGGGCAAAGGCTACAATGTTGTACTTACGGACTACAGTGATAAATGGTGCAGAGACCATTCCCTATATTATGCATCAGTCGTAGAACCGGCATGGGACTATAAGGAGGTGCTTAAGGAAGTTAAAGGAGATGCTCTGAGGTATGCATCATCTCTGGAAAACAGCTATGGCAAAACCGATGCGGGTTTATACTACGATGTCAGCACAAACAAAAAACTGAAAGATAATGTTTTTTCGATAGGACTTAAATTCTGGAAGAATAACGGTTATGTCAAAGTCTTTGTTACAGATGAAAGTAAAATAGATGAGGACAGCCTGCTTCTGACAGAGGAGGAAATTCAGCAATACAGAATGAAAGTGCTGGAGCTTGTAAATGCCGAAAGAGCAAAGCTTGAGGAAGAGCCTCTTGTGCTCGATGAGAAGCTTTGCAATATGGCGCAGGCTAAGGCCAGGGAGATGGCAGAGCTTAACTATTTCAGCCACATATCACCTACCTACGGTGACATTATCAGTATACTGAGAATTTTTGATATTACCTACAGAAAAGCAGGAGAAAACATAGGCAAGTGCTATGAAACAGCCGAAGATGTAATGGCAGGCTGGATGAACTCACAGGGACACCGCGATAATATACAGACACCCGGATATACCAGAATCGGTATCGGAGTCTATGCGGACAAAGAAACAGGAACTAAATACTGGGTACAGGAATTTATAGAGTAGATTAAAATCGGCATTTTCAGTGCGAAAAAAGACTGGAAATGCCGGTTTTTGACTATATTCTGATATCCGCCTCAAATAATTTTACGGTTATAATTACTATTGAAAATCAAGGGGAACAAAAGGGGGATAACCGTATGATGAGGAAAAAACGGCTACGTAAGCGTCTTGCTTTTGGTATGCTTATCGCTATGCTGACTGCTATGCTTCCGGCAGCAGTATGGGCAGAGGTCGGAAGTGATATGCCGGAAGATGCCGCAGGGCAGCAGAGTCAGAAGCAGATAGTGCAGACAGGGGAAAGCCGAGGAAGTCTTGAAGATGACGGGGTGGAAGTAAGCAAGACTATTATTGCTGCAGGCAGTGAAAATGTATTTGATATAAACCTGCAGGTAAAGACAACTCAGGATGTCAGTGAGATTTATGATACTCCCGATGCTGCGGTTGTCATGGTAATGGACATATCAAATACTATGAACGAAAAATTTCCGCAGGGCAGCAGCACCAGCAGATACGATGCGGCAATAGCATCTGCCGAGGACTTCATAGAGCAGTTTCAGCACAGATCCGAAAATTCCGGAGCAGAGAGGAAAATAGGCTATGTGGCGTTCAATACAGACGCCCACAGAATTTCAGAGATGACAGAGTGCAAAACCGCAGCGCAGGCAGCCTCACTTAAAAATGCAATAAAACAGAGGACGTGGGAAATAATAGATAGTGATGAATACAAAGACAGCCACAGCAGATTTACCAATATAGAAGCAGGAATTAAAATGGGCGCTGATATTCTCGGAGATGTTTCGGCAGAGAATAAATATATGATATTTTTAAGCGACGGCTTTCCTACAACATATATAAGCGGTGGATACAACGGATACGATCCTTACTGCACCGAGGGTGATATAGGAGCCGACGGCGTGTTTTACGACAGTGTGGCAGAAAAATACTGCCAATACGGAACAAGCTACAGCAATAAGGCGGCAGTCAGAGCTAGAGACGCCGCAGCGTCAGCAAAGAGTGCCGGAATTAAAATATTTGCAATAGGAATAGATGTCGGAGGACAGACGATACAGGAATATATAGATAAGGTGAACAACAAATTCTCGGTAGTTGACAGGGAAAGTGAAAATTATGAACTTGGCTCTGCGACTTCTTCGGATGCCTTTAAAAACTGGCTCAGAAACAGTATAGGGTCAGGCTACTATTATGACAGCAGTAATACCGAGGGGCTTCAAAGCGCCTATGATGCGATTTTTGAGGAAATCAGAAGCGAGCTTGAAAAAAAGGTAATAGGCAAATGGGTCGCGGAAGATCCGATGCCGGGAGGCGCTGACGGATATATCCGCTTTATATCTTTCTTTGACAGCAGAGGAAAGCTTTCGAGAAGCAGGCTTGCAGGCGAGTGGCGGCAGGGCGCAGAGAACACAGCAGTCTATGCGGACGGAAAAATAAGCTGGGATCTTAAAAAATCCGGATATATATTAGAAAAAGAAAACGACAAATCCGTATATACCTACAGCTTAAAATACCGCGTAAGACTTGCTAATGAAAAGGATAATTTCACAAAAGAAAAACCGTATGAAACCAACGGCACCACAACACTTAAATATGTGATTTCCGTAAACGGTCAGACCGGAGATGACAGGACGATGGAGTTCCCTGTGCCTGAGGTAAAAGGCTATCTGGGAAAGCTTGATTTTGACAAGGTTGACTCGGTTAACAGACTGCCTGTAAACGGCGCGGAGTTTAAATTAAAGCACGCAGATGATTTATGCGCAGGCGGTGACAGCGCGACCTGCAGCCTTGAAGCTGTGACAATGCAGGATACTGCTGCTGCTTCGGACAGTAACGGCAGGGTGAAATTTGATGTAATCGCTTCTGGACATATATACAGAATATATGAAACAAAAGCTGGGCCGGGATATACACCTGTGGCAGCAGAAGGGCTTGAAATCGGAACCGTTATAGTTTCCTACGGACAGACGAAATTCATACCAAAGGATGCAAAGGATCCTGTAGATAAATTTATTATGGAAAACACTGCGGAAACCGGCAGCCTTGTATTGGAAAAACAGGTGGAGACAGACGAGGAGCAGGGGCTGTATAACCCGGGAAATCAGAAGACCTACGACTTTACCATCAAAGGACCGGTAAGAGCTTTCGGAGAATACGAGGCAGTAAGAAGCTGCGGTGATAATCAGGACGGAATCGCCGAAAAAGTAATATTTGATAATGACAATACGGCGCGAATAACTCTCAAAGACAGAGAGAGAATAAAGATTTCAGGAATACCGGTTACAGCGGCAGGAGAGGTCTATACGGTAATTGAAACAAATGCTGCGAGCACAGCAAGACTCATAATGCTGACTCCGGAATTTAAAAACGGAGAAAGCAGTACCGTAAACACATCTGTAAATGCGCAGGTAGAGAAAAATTCGGAAACAAAGCTTATCTGCATTAACCGCTTTACAAAGCCGGGCGAAGCAGAGTGCATACCCGATATTGTGATAAACAAGAGGGTTGAGGGAGAGGAAATCTCGGCGGGAAGCGCTGACAGCTTTAAGTTCACAATGAAAGCCTTAGGCTACAGCCTGCCTGACGGCGGGCTTGCAGAGGAGGCTCTTACCCCCGAAACCATGCCGACACTGGGAGAATTTACTGTAAGCAGCAGCGAAATCGGTGATAACAAAAGAGTTACAAAGGACACATATAAATATACTCAGGCGGGAACCTACTACTACAAAATAACGGAAACAGCAGCAGGCAGAGGCTACAGCCCGGCAACCTCCGGCTACTATATCAAGGATACGGTTACAGCAGGAGATAAAGAGGACGGATACAGCCTGCACTACAACCGCAGCATATACAGAACAGACGCATTGCAGAGCGCAAACAGCGGCATCAGCAATCTGGATGAAGTATTCGGCTCCGGAGCAGAGCTTAACACAGAGGGAGCGGAGTACGGCAATGATGGAGTGCTCCAGTTTATAAATATATTCACAGCGCCGAGAAGTCTGACGGTGCAAAAGACCGTAGGAGGCAATGCCTACAGCACTGACTGTGACTTTGAGTTCACAGTTTACTTTGACAGCTTTGAACCGGGAACGGTAATCAAAGGAACACTTATCAAAAGAAATGGTGAGACGGAGAATATTGAAAAAACAGTGACAGCTGCAGCGGAGGGAGATAAAGAAAAGCCGGGCGGAAGCATAAGCTTTACACTCAAGGCTTATGAGGCAGTGACATTTGACGCTCTGCCGCGAGACACGAAATACTCAATTAAGGAAAAACCGGTCGCAGGTTACAGTACAGAAGCCTCCCGCAACGGACAGAAAACAGAAATCAGAGATAATGAGGTTACAGGCGAAATCACAGCCGGAAGCGGTGAAACAGTAGTATTTAAAAACAGTCGCTCCGAATATGTTTATACAGGATGCAGCCTTAATATAACGAAGAAGGTTACAGGCATAGACAACAGCGACAAAAGCAGGGAGCTTATGAAAAACTACTATGCAGTTGTAAACTGCGGTGACAAAGATATTATACTCACCGGCTTTAAATGGAACGGCAGCTGCTGGCAGAGCAGCACCTATACAGTCACAAGCTATGTGAATATGGACTACGATGTGAAAGAGCCGGTACCGCCTCAGGCTGAGGGCTATACCTTTAAGGAAACCGTAATAGCAGGCGGTGATAACGGCGTAGGAGGAGGCGCTGCAAAACCCGGAGAAACAGATTTTGTGACAGTCATAAACGACTATGAGCAGATAAAGGATATTCCGCCGGAGGAACCTGAAGACCCTCAGGAACCGGATAATCCTGCAATCCCAAACAAGCCGGATAAACCGGACTCTGAAAAACCGGATAAACCTGTCTATGACTCAAAGGTCGTTAAAACAGGAGATGAAAGCGGTATTGCAGTCAGGGCTGGAATATTCGGAGTCTCGGCTCTGCTTCTTGCAGGAGCGGCAGTATTTACCGCAAGGAGAAAACCACGCAGAAAAGATATGTAAGACAAACAAAAAAGGGCGTTAAGCCCTTTTTTCTATACTCCTGCAAAGCTTTGCAAGCAGCAGCTCTGTTTCATATACCTTGTCCTCATTACAGAGCAGCAGCAGATTGTCATCAGCCATAAGAACCGTAGCGCCGTCGGGAACAATTTCATCACCCCTGCGGTTTACCGCTATAACAAGGCAGCCTTTAGGCGTGCCGAGTTTTTCAAGCCTGCTGCCGTCCATTGCAGAGCCGAACTGCACGCAGCTTTCAATCATAATTTTGTTGTGTCCTCTGCTTTTCTTTGAAGCGCCGCCCAGCAGACTGTCAAGAAGCTGCTCATATACAGGCTGTGATTTCATAATGTCAGAAACCGTATACGATACAAGACATATCAGAGTCAGTGACAGCAGATGCGACAGACTTCCCGTCATCTCCGATATGAGAATTATACCTGTAACAGGTGACTTTACAATCGCAGAGAAATATCCTGCCATACCCAGGATTATGAAATTATCAAGATACATATCATAGCCCAGGGCCTTGGCAAAAATGGCCCCTGTAATTGAACCCAGCACCAGCAGAGGCAGGAATATACCGCCCGGAGTTCCCGAGCCGAAGCTTATCATCGAAAAAACATACTTCACCGCAAGCAGCAGTAAAAGCGCGGAAATTGTAAAGCTGTTTTCCGAAAGACTGTCCACAAGACTGCTTCCGCCTCCCAGCACATAAGGATATGTATAGCAGAGTACCGCAGTGCAGACAATTGGAACAAGTACCTTAATCCATGTGAACTTAAGAAGCGAATAGGCTTTCTGTATATACCTGATGCCGATGTTGTAAAGCGCGCCGCATATTCCGAGAACAATTCCCAGAATGAGAATAAGCCAGTAGTGCTTTAGCGGCAGAATATATTCGGGATTTATCGAAAATACAGGTGAAAATCCGAAGATGTATGCCGACACAAAATCCGAGCATATGGCAGCTGACATTGAAGCCAGCAGCACCTCGACAGAAAGGTTTTTGTGTATCTCTTCAAGCGAAAAAACAACACCCGCAAGAGGCGCATTGAATGCGGCGGCAAGGCCTGCTCCGCTTCCCGCCGTTATAAGGAGGCGTTCCTCTGTTCTCAGCCTGCCTGTAAGACGTGAAAAGCCTTTGCCTGCCATAGCGCCTATCTGAACGCTGGGGCCCTCTCTGCCGACAGAAAACCCTATGCCTATCGCGGCGACCCCGCCTGCAATCTTTGCGGCGATAACTCTCCACCAGCAGGTCTGAAGCTGTCCGGCAAGCTCTGCCTTTACCTGAGGGATACCGCTTCCGCAGGCGTTTTTTTCAAACCTGATGCAAAGATAAATAATGATGCCTGCAAAGATAAAAGGCAGGAGTGTTAAAAGGGAAATATCCTGATTAATGAATATATTTCTCAGAGCCTCAGCCCTCTCTATAAAGAGCCTGAAAAACGATACCGCTATACCTGCCAGAAATCCTACGGCAACACCCTCCAGCACTATAATATATTTAAAACTTTTTATTCTTTTTAAAACCGACTCTGTTTCCATACGCTATCTACCTCTTTTTTAATCTATTGTAATATGTTATCATAATATCATCGCTATGACAAAATATTTTAATTTCGAGGTGAACAATATGAAGAAAATCGAAATGTATGTAAATACACCTGCCAAAGGTAAGCTGCCGGAGCAGTTTAACGATGAAAACTACAAAAAAGTGCAGGAATACCACAAAAGCCTTGCGGTATATGAGCCGACGCCACTTGTCAGTCTTGATGCTCTGGCAGAGGAGCTGGGAGTAAAGGCAGTGTATCTCAAGGACGAATCCAAACGCTTCGGACTTAACGCATTCAAGGCTCTTGGCGCGTCATATGCTGTAGGCAATATCCTCAAAAATATGGACCCTGACAAAACGCCTGTATTTGTTACGGCAACCGACGGCAATCACGGCAGAGCGGTAGCGTGGGCAGCAGCGCAGGCAGGCTACAAATCAGTCGTATTTATGCCAAAGGGCACAGCGCAGTGCAGAGTGGATGCAATTCATCAGGTGTCAGATGCGGAGGTTACGGTAACAGATCTTAACTATGATGACGCAGTCAGATTTGCGACTGCATATGCAAAGGAGCATAACGGCTATCTGGTGCAGGACACAGGCTTTGAGGGCTATGAGGAAATCCCGTGGGATATTACGCTGGGCTATACCCATATGGCGGCAGAGGCTGCAGACCAGCTTGGCGGCATAACACCGACTCACGTATTCCTGCAGGCAGGCGTAGGCTCTATGGCCGGTGGCGTTCTGGGATATCTGACAGACAGATACGGAAGCGGCAGCTTCAAAACCTCAATTATGGAGGCCTATGATGCAGCCTGCATATTTGACTCCGTAAAACAGGGAGGGCTTGTTGCTTCAGGCGGAAATCCGGAAACCATAATGGCGGGACTAAACTGCGGAGAGGCCAATATATTCACTTTCCCTGTATTAAAGGACTTTGCGGAGTTTTTCTTCAAGCTGCCTGATTGTGTTACAGAGGAAGGCATGAGGAAACTTTCAGAAGCCGGAGTGGTTGCAGGCGAATGCGGAGCTGTAGGCACAGGACTTCTGATGAACCTTTGCGGCAAAGAGGAATTTGCAGAGATGAGGAAACAGATGGGACTTGATGAGAATTCCGTTGTGCTTCTGTTCAGCACAGAGGGCAACACAGATCCCGACAGCTATGAGAGGATTGTAAAGGGCCAGGCAGCGGACAGCTGTGGAGTTAGATAGAAGCTGGAGTAAGTAAATTACCTGAATAAGGTACATTGCTTAGGAGATTTAACGTGATATATCTTAGTATATATTATCTTAGACTATTAAAACAACTGAATTAAGGTGTTTGACAGGCAATTCACTTTTAAGGTGGACTGCCTGTTTTTATTGTCTTTAAAGGCTGGAGCAGGAGGGGAAGATGCCTTGGGGATTAAATGACTGTGAGAAAGGATGTAAAAAAGATAATAAATGACAATCCAACAAGCCAGTATCAGAAATTATTAAAAGAACTGACATCTGATGAAATAGCAGAATTTAATGAGCTTAAGTCAGATAAGAGCAATAATATAAATGGTGTGTGGTTTGAGGAAAGCTATGTAAGAAAATACCCGTTCAGTACACTGGCCTGTGATATAATAGGCTTTGCCTCTAATGTCAATGGCGGTGAACTGGGACTTGAAAGCCAGTATGATGATGAACTTACGGGGACAGATGGTGTTACTTACAGTTATGTTGATGAAGATCTTAATGCTGTAGAGACAACAAAAGCAGCTGTCAATGGTAATAATATTGTAACAACTATTGACTACAATATTCAGTCTATTATAGAAAAGCATATTATTGCCTATAATGAAGAAAAGCCTTCAAAGAATACGGCAGTAATTGTAATGAATCCTAAGAATGGAGAAATTCTTGGAATGGCAAGCTATCCACAGTTTGATCTTAATAATCCAAGAAGTTTGTCAGAAATTTATACAGATGAAGAGCTTGCAGCTATGTCTGATACTGAAAAGACAAATGCATTATACAAATTATGGACTAATTTTTGCGTGTCAGAATCATA
>URGK01000046.1 GCA_900547295.1 uncultured Eubacteriales bacterium | reverse complement strand
CAATTCATCCCACCACTTATAGAAGAGGGGGATTTCTTGCTCACGGCGTGTTAAAAACAGCTGCTCTATATCGTACTATATCGCTATTGCATTTTCATTAACCGCATCAATTGCTTTAACTATTTTTCCCCATATTCCCATATCTGTCCGCTGTCGAGTTTACTCTCATAAAGGAATTCTGCAACAGCTTTCGTTGTCGCGCCTGCCTCAACGATTTTCCTGACCTCAGGAAAATCGCAACTAACATCGTGACCTGAATTTTCGCACGCTAACATTGCCCGTTTAATTATCTTGAAAAGTTTTCCCATTTCAATTTTATCATTTTCAATTCAATTTTATATAAGATGTGCTTGCACGTTGCAAAAAGAGCCTGCACCATATTGATGCAGACCCTTTATCTCTTTATTTAATCTGTGTTCCCTCCGGAACTATGTCATCTACGAATATAACCTGACATCCGCATGCATTGTTGGTTGCCGCAAGCAGCATACCGTTGCTCTGAACGCCTGTTATTCTTGTAGGCTCTAAGTTTGCCACAACAATAATCTTCTTTCCGATTAAATCCTCAGGGAGATAATACTGCTTCAGCGATGAAACAATCACTCTCTCCTTGATACCGTCAAACAGTGTAATCTTGTAGCAGCTGTGTGACTTTCTGATTTCCTGACACTTGAGCACCTTGCACACTCTGAAATCCATAGTTGCAAAGTCATCAATGGTAATCTGGTCTTTAACCGGCTCTACAGGATCAGGATCGCCGTACTCTATCTCTATCTTTCTTTCAGGCTCTGCTGCTTCCTCCTCTACCGGCGGATGCAGCTCCTCTTCTGTCTTAGGTGTTGAGAAATCAAGCAGGTGCAGATATCTTTCCTTATCAATAGCATACAGGAACAGATACAGTCTAGGTCCCTTGTCCTTAGCTATAAGGAGCTTGTACACGCTCTTGAAGAATGCGCCCTGAAGCTTCTTGAGGTTCGGAGCATCTTCACCGTACACGTGCTTAGGTATAGCATACAGCTCTGAATTGAGAGTATCAAGATCATATTCCTTATCTCTGAGGAATGAAAGCAGAAGCTCAATCTCTTTTTTCTGGTCATCGTCAAGTGACTCGTAAAGCTCCCAGTCTCTTGTTGTTCTCAGCTTGTTTGCCTGGTCAGGCGCGCATATTTCAAGCCACGCCTTTGCAAGATTAAGTCTTTCCTTGAAATCCTCATACTTGTACGGCTGATTTATCTTCTCGAATACAGTTTCCATCATAGGCACGTTGAAGTCAACTATTGAGCCCAGCTGCGCCAGAAGTGACATCGGAACTGTCTTGATATCGCTTCCCTCGTGCAGACAGTTTTCCATTACAACTGTCATAAACTCATTGGCTGTGCCGTTTTTGTATTCATTGTACTGCTTGTCAAATTCAAAATACTGACGAAGTATACCGTCATCGAAGCAGAAGTCAAATGCCTTGGTCGGCTCGCATCTTGAGTACAGCCACAGTATAACCTCAGGCTGATAGAACTGAAGCAGTGTTGCAGGTGTCATATTAAGTCCCGATGAGCCTGACATCTTGCCTGCAACGCCTTTAATTCCTATGAACTCATATCCCTGGAATTCCGGAGCATCGCTGTTGAAGATTTTTTTGCAGATAACCTTGCTTGTGTCATAGCTTCCGCCGGGACTTGCATGGTCTTTTCCGCCCGGTTCGAAGTCAACACCCTCGTATACCCATCTCATTGCCCAGTCGATTTTCCACGCCAGCTTGCAGTTGTAGTTTGTTTTAAAATCAAATGTTCCCTTGTGTCCGCAGGCACATTCGTATTCCGCAATCTTTGTTTCATCGTCGTATTTAACTATTGTAGTAGTGTCTTTGCCACATTCAGGACAGTATATGCTTGCAGGATAGTATCTGTCTCTTTCGCCCTCCTCTGCGTCCTGAGTTCTGAAGCTGTCGAGAATATCAAATATCTCTTTTCTTTTTTCCATTGCCAGCAGAATATATTCTGTATATTTGCCTGAACGGTACATCTCAGCCTGATATTTGAAATCCATATCTATATGGAAGTCCTTGATTGACTCAAGAAATTCATCTTCAAAGTATGAAGCATAGGTGCCGTTTCCTGGCTCAAACGGATTAGGAACATCTACATACGGAAATCCTATGTATTTCTCCATATCCTTGTTTACCTTTGCAACATTTACAGGCACTTTTCTCAGTCTGTCCAGTTCGTCCCATGAGAAAAGAAGTTTTGCTTTTTTGCCTGCTCTTTCGAGAGCCTTGCATACGAAGTACGCTGTAGCTATATCTCTGAAATTTCCTATATGAATTGAACCTGACGGGCTGATGCCTGCAGCGCACACGTATTCTTCCTTGTCAGGTCTTTTTCTGATTATTCGCTGAGCGATTTCATCTGACCAATGCATAAAAACACCTCTTTCTTGTTTTCTTTGTAATATATTATTTAAACCATCTCTTGTTTTTCTTCGCAAAAATATTCTTCTGTTTTTTAATCGGAGCAAATATTGCTTTTTTCTGTCTTTCGCTTACACTGAACATCATATTTGCATCGCGTTTGCGTCTTTTTATAAAGATTATTGCAATGATAAGCAGTATTATTATAACCGGTATCAGCACTGCAAGTCTTGCAAGCCAGCCGACCTTGTTAGGCTGCTTGAGAAGTTCTCCGAGATTTTTGCTGTCTGTGAGAATTTTGCGTCCCTCAGCCTCCTTGTATTTTGAGGATACAGTTCCCATTGAGTCAAGGTAGGCTGCAACGGCGTACCACGCCTTGAGCTCCTGCTTGCCCGCCTTGAGTATGTAATCCTCATAGTTGAGAACCATATTGCCGCCTTTGTCCTTTGGAACTATAGACAGAAGTCCGTAGGATTTTTCCTTTACGCTTGCGAGCATCTGGCAGGAATAAAGGTCTGCAACAACTCTGTAAAGCTTGCTGTTTTCAAGGGCTGTCGCTTCTTCTCCGACTCCCTGTTTAATATCAACCGCGCGGTTTAATATGAGTCTGCTGCTGTTTATCGTGTACGACATACCGCTTATGTAAAGTCTTGCCTCAGGCATCATATCCGATACTGTAGCGTCAACCTCTGCAAGCGCCTTGAGCTCCTTGCCTGTAAGGTACATACTTACCAGCGGATATCCCGGAGTGCCGTCTGCACCTGTGCCAAGTGAAAGTACGTTGAAAGCATCCGCTGTAGTTATACTGCCAAGCGGAAGCGATGCTCTCACGATGCCCGACGGAACAACCGCCACGTCTACATTTTCGTAATCCTTGCCCTCTGCTTTCTTTATCGCATATATGTATGAGTCTGAAAGCAGATTGCCCAGAGTATCCTCTCCCTGTTTTTGGCCGAACGTATTTATATCAGTAAATATGATCTTGCTTCTTGCAAGCACTGTATCAAGTGAATATCCGAACTTTGAAAAATATTTGCTGTCTGCTATGCCTCTGAAATATGAAAGCTGATTCAGAGTGTCTGCATCCTCTTCAACGCTGCTGTTAAGAGGTATAAGTCTGTATGTATCAAGACTGTATTTGCCCGATGCGTCCTTTTTGAATGTCACATACCCTATGTTGTGAGTATATGAACCGCAGGAAGCGATTACGGTATCTCCGACTTTGATAGGCTGATCCAGCTCAGTATGAGTATGTCCGCTGATGATAAGGTTTATGTCGGGAACCGCCTCTGCAAGCTGTTCATCCTCAGACTCTTCCTTATCCTCTGCCGTACCGCTGTGGGAAAGACATACTATCATATCTATGTCCTTTTCGTTTGCCTTGATAGCTTTGACTATTTCTTTGGCTGTATTAATCTGGTCCTTGAAATATGTGCCGCTTTCAGGCGCATATTCGTCCGACTGTTTGCCGAAGATGCCAAAGACTGCAATTTTTACACCGTTTTTCTCTATAACGGTATAGCTTTCCTCTGCGCCGTAGGTTTTAAATGCCTGCTGAAGATTTGCTCCGTCCTCTGCCAGATCTTTTTCTGCCAGCGTCTTGTCCCAGTCAATATTGCCTATAACAAGCTTTGGAAGTTCCAGCTTATCTCCCGCTTTGTTCTTGGAAACAGCGTTTTTGAGCATATTGGCAAGACCTTTGGACCTGTAGTCAAACTCGTGGTTGCCCAGTGTGAATGCATCATATCCCAGATAAGCCATCATTCTAAGCTCCGCAGCATATCCCTCAAATATTGTCTGATATGCGCTTCCCATGGAGAAATCGCCGCCGTCGAATACAAAGCTGTCGTTTTTGTAATCCGGTGATATTTCCTTGAAAGCAGTCGCCATTCTCGCAAACCCGCCCTGTGAGGTGTTTTTGCCGTTTTTGACTACAGTTTCGGAGTCAAGATGAGAATGCATATCATGAGTGAATATGATTGATGCTACGCCTTTTTCGATACTGCTTTCAGCCTCAGGCTCATTTACCCCGGTATCTGCAGGAGTCTGCTGCTGCGCATTATTGCTGTCGTTATTCTGATTATTCTTATTTTGCGAGCTGCTGTTGTTTTTGCTGCTGCTGTTATTCCTGTTGTTATTCTTATTACTGTTGTTGTTTGGTTTTTCAGGCTTGGTATCAGGCGTGGTCGGAGTAACCGGCTCGGTAGGTTCCACTGCAGGAGGCTCTGTACTTCCTCCCGGATTTTCGCCCTCCGGCTCGGCCCATACGAGCATCGGTGAAAATATGCTCATGGCTATAACCAGCGCTCCCAGTGCCAGACAAATCCTTTTTTTCATAATAAAATCCCCCGAATAATTAGAATTCTGCTGATTTTGGTGTTCTTGGGAACGGCAGTACATCTCTGATGTTGCTCATTCCTGTAATATACATTATAATTCTTTCAAATCCCAGTCCGTAGCCTGCGTGCTTAACTCCGCCGTATTTTCTGAGGTCAAGATACCACCAGTAATCATCTTTGGTCATACCGTTTGCTTCGATTTTCTTTACAAGCTCGTCGTATCTTTCTTCTCTCTGGCTGCCGCCGATAATCTCGCCAACGCCCGGAACCAGAAGGTCAACTGCCGCAACTGTCTTGCCGTCATCGTTGAGTCTCATATAGAAAGCCTTGATTTCTTTCGGGTAGTCAGTTACGAATACAGGTTTTTTGAATACCTCTTCGGTAATGTATCTTTCGTGCTCTGTCTGCAGGTCTATGCCCCACTCAACAGGGTACTGGAATTTCCTGTCTGATTTTTTAAGAATGTCAACTGCTTCTGTGTAGGTTATTCTTGCAAAGTCCGAATTAACGATATTGTCAAGTCTGTCAAGCAGTCCCTTGTCTATGAAGCGATTGAAGAATTCCATTTCCTCAGGCGCCTTTTCGAGTACATAGCTGATAACGTATTTAATCATATCCTCTGCCAGTACCATAATATCCTCAAGTTCTGCAAATGCGATTTCAGGCTCTATCATCCAGAACTCTGACGCGTGTCTTGCAGTGTTTGAATTTTCGGCTCTGAAAGTAGGTCCGAAAGTATATATGTTTCTGAAAGCCATAGCCATAGCCTCACCCTCAAGCTGTCCGCTTACTGTAAGGTTTGCAGGCTTTGCAAAGAAATCTCCGCTGAAATCTATAGTGCCGTCATCATTCTTTGGAATGTTGTGAAGATCCATAGTTGTAACCTGGAACATTTCTCCCGCTCCCTCGCAGTCCGATGCTGTGATTATAGGGGTGTGAGCATATACGAAATCTCTGTCCTGGAAGAACTGATGAAGCGCATAGGCTGTAAGCGATCTCACTCTGAATACTGCGGAGAAGGTATTGCTTCTCGGTCTTAAATGAGCTATCTCTCTTAAAAATTCCATGCTGTGCTTCTTTGGCTGAAGCGGATAGTCAGGTGTTGAGGTTCCCTCTACCTCAATACCGGTCGCTTTGATTTCAAAAGGCTGCTTTGCCCCCGGAGTGGGAACAACAGTGCCTGTTACTTTGAGCGCTGTTGCAACATATGCTTTGGAAATCTCTTCGAAGTTTGAGATAAACTCTTCTTCGTATACCACCTGTACGGATTTAAAGAATGTACCATCGTTAAGCTCTATAAATCCGAATTTATTTGAATTTCTGTTGTTTCTCACCCAGCCGTGAACAACAACTTGTTTGTTTTCGTATTCTGCCGTATTTCTAAACAGATCTCTCAGTCTAATACTGTCCATTTGTCTAACTCCTTTAATATGCTCACAAGAGAAGCCGCATACCGCAGGCTTCTCTGTTTGTTGCCTTTATTTAAATATCTCCATAATAGTGTATTCTCTGGTGCCGTCAGGCGTCTGCACTTCAACCACTTCACCTGCTTTTTTGCCCAGCAGCGCCGCTCCTACAGGCGAGTCATTTGAAATCTTGCCCTCTACAGGATCGGCCTCTGAAACTCCGACGATTTTGAATTCCATTACATCGCCGTCTTCCATATCCTTGATTTTAACGTTCTGTCCTATGCTGACCTGATCGTTTGCGGCTTCGCTGCCGTCTATAATCTTGGCTTTTCTGATTTTATCCTCAAGCTGAAGTATCTTAACCTCAAGCTCTGCCTGCTCGTTCTTGGCCGCATCGTATTCGGAGTTCTCGGAAAGGTCTCCGTATGATATAGCTTCCTTGAGCTTCTCTGCAACTTCTTTCCTGCCTACTGCAACCAGATGGTCGTGCTCGGCAACTATTTTGTCAAACCCCTCCTGGGTTAGTAAGATTTCTTCTGACATTCTGTAATCTCCCTTCAACCAGTTAATTAAAATATTATATCAACAAATACATTTAAAGTAAACACCCTGTGCAAATCTGCATTTACAGCTGTTTGTCCTCATCAGGTATGTTTTCTATGATTTCGCTTATCGAAACATCAGGCGCGGCCACACCGTTTGAAATAAGTTCATCTTCGTCTTCTTCCATATGAACAGCCGGAAGTGTGATTGTGAATTTGGCTCCCTGCTCCATATTCTCGGCAGTAATGCTGCCGCCGTGTCTTTCGATTATATCCTTTGTAATGGCAAGGCCTATTCCGAAGTTGCCGCCCTCGCCCTTATAAAATCTGTCGAATATGTGCGGCAGATCGTTTTCGCTGATGCCCTTGCCGTCGTCTGCAATTGATATTGTAATCTCATCTCCTACAGAGGCTGTAATGGCCAGCTTGTTTTCGGCATATCTGATGCCGTTTGACATTACATTCGATATAGCCTTGGTTATCTGTCTTTCGTCGGCCTTGACAAAGTAGTTGCCGCCGTCGAGACTCTCGATTATAACGACGCCTTTTTTCTCGCCTATAACGCAGACCTCTTCTCTGCAGTATTCGATAACCTGTCTTAAATCTATTACTGTCATATCCTCTTCTCTGATAGGATTTTCGTCCATTCTGGATATGTACAGCATTTCATCAACAAGCTCGGACATCTTCTTGCTTTCGGTTATTATTACCTGAGCCGCGCTCTGATGATTTTTGAGTACGTTTGTGGCAATTCCCTCCGCATATCCCTGTATGGACATAAGCGGAGTTCTAAGCTCGTGGGAGGCGTTCTGGAATATGAGCTTCTGGAGCTTCTGGGAAGCCATAAGCTCATCTGACTGCTCCTCCATAAAGTCTGCCATTTCCATAAATTCCGTATAGTATATGCGGTCCTTGCTGCGGTCGCCGTCCTCCTCGCCGAGTCCCTGTATGAATTCCTTGAGTCCGTAAAGAGAGCTGCTTATGCTCTTTGTCATTACAAAGCCTATGAAAATAGCGATAAGTCCTACCATGGCAATAACCAGCAGCAGCACCTTGTTTACCGAATCAATCATCCCATTTACAGATGATATGTTTGTATATATCAGAACATTGCTTTTTTCTTCGTCATAGACTCTGAATTTCGCTGTGCTGATGCGATATGTTTCTCCGTCAATCTCGGCTTCGACTATGACTTTTCTTGCAATTTCCTCACTGTTTTCGTTATAGTAGCTGATAAGCTTTTTTTCTATGTCGGTGGCATAATCGTTAAGATACTCTGCATCATCAAGCACCACCATCTGTGTTGTAACCGCATTGCTGCTGCTGTTAAAACTATCTGTGAGCAGATTCATTTCGGCTTCTGATTTTGACAGATCGCTGTCATTTCTGCCGTTTTTGCTCTGGATTTTGTCTATTTTTTCCTGAAGATTATCCATAGCAACATGATATTCTCTGAAACTGTTCATGCTCTGCTCAACCTGATTGTCTACATATCCGCTTACAACTATGTTAAACAGCAGCATTACCGCAACAGAAACTATCACAACTATAACTATGGGCAATCCAAACAGTCTTCGTCTTAGGCTTTTCATTGTTTATTCCTTTATTGCCAGCTTGAAGCCGTAGCCCCATACGGTTACGATCTCCACGTTGCTTCCCTGCTGGTTCATTTTTTTGCGGATCCGTTTGATATTGTCATCGGTAACTCTGGTTTCAACCTCACTGGTATATCCCCAGATTTTTTCAAGAAGCTCGTCTCTCGATACCGCATTACCGTTTTTTTCCATAAGATACTGCAGTACATTGAGCTCCGTAATTGTCAGTTTAAGGTCGGCCCCCTTGCATTTTGCAACCTTCTGCTTAGGCATTATCTCTATATCGCCGTATTCGAGCTTTTCGTCATAAGGTATGGCCTTGTCAAGCTCCACACGTCTGAACATGGCCTTTACCCTCATTGTAAGCATTACAGGCGAAAACGGTTTTGTGAAATAGTCGTCGCAGCCTAAGGTAATGCCTGTAACATAGTCTGCTGTCGTATCTCTTGCCGTAAGTATCAGTATGGGAACCGATGAGAATTTCCTTATTGTGTTGCATATGGAAAGTCCGTCTGTTCCCGGCATCATAACATCAAGTATTACCAGATCGCTGGGTTTCTGTTTGAATTTCTCCAAAAGCGCATCTCCGGTTTCAAAGGTTTCAACCTCGTAGCCCTCTTCTTCGAGGAAGGACTGTATCAGCTGACGTATGTTAAGCTCATCATCCGCTGCATAAATCAGTTTGCTCATATTCTATACCTCTCAGGTTTCTAAATTACATTTTAAACATAGTCGATAGTATTATACTATATTTCACTTGGGTTTTCCAGTTTTTTATGACAGGTGTCATTGAAAAAACACATAATAAAGTATATAATTGTCTGACGGAGGTAATTCAAATGGATTTAAACAGTGTAATATATGATATAAGCGGGTGGTTTACGGGAAATGACGCCGGCACCTGCGCCATGCTTGACGATATACAGGAGATGATTTCAGAGAAGAATTTCGACAGGGCTCTGGAACTTTCAGTGCAGCTTGCAGAAACAGCCGATGCCCGCGCGAAAGCTGTGAATTCTGACACAGCCGAATACTATAACTTTATGGAGCCTATGGAGGAGGTAGTCTACAGGGAATTTTACAAGCCTGAAAAGCAGCTTGAATACGCGGACTTTCCCTTTGCCGACATCTACACGCTGTGCGGAGATATATTGTTTGAGCTTGAAAGATACAAGGAAAGCGCTGCGTTTTACCGCAAGGCTATCAAATGGAACCCCATTGCAATGAAATATACCTGGAGATATATGGAGGCCGAAAAGAAAAGCGGCAGTATCGACAAATACGGCCTGCTGGCGCTTCACGCTTTTTCAAACGTGTTCAAGACCTCTGATCTTTTACAGTGCTATATGGATCTGGCATATTACTTCACAGAAAAGCAGTGGTTTGCAGAGGCTGCCGGCTGCTATGTGCTTATTCTCAGATATGACCCGGACTACAAGCCTGCCTCGGCTTCTCTGACTGTGCTTGAGCAGCTTCTGGGAGAGGAATTCTATATGCCGACTCTGCTTGATGTGCGCAAATACGCTCACGACATAGGCTTCCCTCTGGGGGTTAACAAAACGCTTTTAAACAGCGCCTACGCCTATGCTCTCGATGACCTGCAATCCAAGAATATGGAGTCTGCTCTGTATTTTCTTGATATCGTCTATGATCTGTCCCAGAATGATGAAGTAAAGACTCTTCTTGACAGCATCAAAACAAAGATAAGAGAAAACAGAACAGGTATTGAATAATATAACGGGAGGTAATTATGAAACTGATGCACGTGACAATTCAGACGGATAAGTTTGAAAAGGAAATTGAGTTTTATGAAAAATTTGCGGGACTTAAAGTAATGCAGGATATGCGCCCTATGGGAAAGAATATAGTGTTTCTCGCCGAGGACAAGACCGATACCTGCATTGAGATAATCGAAAACAATGATGCAGAGAACGCAGGAAACATCAACCTGTCAATAGGCTTTCACGCAGAGGATACAGACGCAAAGCGAAATGAACTTGCAACGGCAGGCTTTGAGCCGACGCCTGTGATATCGCCTATGCCGGGTGTCAGCTTTTTCTTCGTCAAAGACCCTGCGGGAGTTACTGTGCAGTTTATCTGATAAATCGGGGTATATATTTTCGGAAAAGGAACAAAAAAGAGTAATTCAGGATTTGAGTTGCTCTTTTTCGTTATCTGATGTATTTACCACAGTCCCATAATATGCTGCATCACAAGGCTCATGGCCGTAATTCCGACCCAGCAGCAGGCTCCCAGAAGCAGAGGCTTACCGCCGCTTTTAACAAGCTTAATTACATTGCTGCCAAGGCCTACTGCTGCCATGGCCATAACAATCAGGAACTTGCTTATCTCTTTGAGCGGCGCAAAAAAGCTTTCTGAAACTCCGAAATGCACCGATATTGTGGTAACCGCAGAAGCGCAGATAAACCATAATATGAACATAGGGAACGCTCTTTTTAAGCTGAACTTGCCGGAGCCCGACGCCTTGCCTGCATTAACAAGCGCCAGCACCAGTGTTATCGGAATAATGGCAAGAGTTCTTGTCAGCTTGACTGTAACGGCCTTGTCAAGAGTCTGATTTCCCAGATACCACATACTGTCCCATGTAGAAGCCGCAGCGGTAACTGACGATGTATCGTTTACGGCAGTTCCCGCAAATATACCGAAAGCCTCTCCCGATGCGGTATCAAAGCCTATGGTGTGTCCAAGAGCCGGAAATACAAGGGCCGCAATAACGTTAAAAAGAAAAATCACCGATATTGCCTGCGCAACCTCATCATCGTCCGCTCCTATCACAGGAGCTGTTGCCGCAATGGCAGAGCCGCCGCATATAGATGAGCCCACGCCTATCAGAATACTTGTGTTTGAATCTATTTTTGCCCATTTGTGCATTACAAAAGCTATAACAAGCGATATTGATATTGTGCACAGAATGATAGGAAGCGACTGTCTGCCTGTGCTCAAAATCACATTGAGATTAAGACCAAAGCCCAGAAATACAACCGCTGTCTGAAGTATCTTCTTTGACACGAAGCTTACGCCCGGTCTGCACTTCTCCCTCGGACTCCAAAACAGCGCGATAACCATACCTGCGACTATGGCTGTCACAGGTCCGCCTATTACCGGAACCAGTCTGCCGAAAGCCCACGCAGGCACAGCAATGGCAAGGCACACCAGTATCCCCGGAATATTATTTTTAAAAGATTTCATAAGATTATTCTCCTGTGGTTTATTCTCTGTTCTAATACTAACACAGGATTTTAGAATTCCGCGTTTAAAGAATAGTCAGAAAATACCATTACCTCTCCCCTGTTGTTTTTCGGGTCTGTATGCAGTATAATTATTTTTATATGACATTTGATTTCAGACATTCTGTGACACATATTTACGAAAGGAGCCGTAATGAAACTGTTTAGAAAAATATGGGGCGATTCCAGCTTTGAACGCTATGCTTTCTGGATTTTAATTGCAGTCGAGCTGCTGATGTCCTTTACATTTTTAGGCTACATACATATGCCGCCTCTTTCTGTCACTATAGCATATATCCCCGTTATAATTGCGGGAGCGCTGTTTGGTCCTGTCGAATCGGCAATAACAGGCTTTGTTTTCGGGCTTTCAAGTATGTACAAGGCCTCAGCCGCATATGTTATGGATGCGGATATGGTTTTTTCGCCGTTTCTCAGCGGGTTTCCCGCAGGCAGCCTCTGGCTCAGCATAGGCTCGCGGACTCTTTTCGGGCTTCTGATAGGTCTGGCATTTATGCTGGCCTCAAAGAGCAGGCACAAGCGCCTGTGGAGAATAGTCGTTTCCGTTTTTGCAACCAAGCTGTATGAGTTCTGGGTTTACCTTGCAATGGGGATTTTCTTTCCCGAAGCAGGATATGACTATACCTATACCTTTAAAATCAATGCCGGAGAAATAGCCATAGCTGTTTTCTGCGCCGTTATAATTGAGCTTCTGTACGCGCTGTATCACAGCGATATGCTCCAGAATACAAAGCGGTGCATCGACCAGTCGGTACATAATCCGTATACATCAAAAAACACCAGTCTGTTTTTTCTTGCCTTTGAGCTTGCTACATTGTGTATGGCGGTATTTGCAACGATATATTTCTCTCAGCGGGCGACGTATATGCTTAGACAGCACAGCATAACGGTTTCGCAGGCAATAAGTCAGGATATGCTGCATTTGCAGATACAGTTCCTTATTGCGCTTATGTCCCTGAACCTTATATCCGTAATCCTTTTAATCTGCATCTACAAATATATGGCATACCGCGAGTACAGGAGAGAAGTGGACTTTCTTACAGGTGCTATGGGCCGCAGACTGTTTCTCCATAACTGCAACAGAGTGCTTGAGAGCAGTGAAGCCTCGGGCTGGTTCCTGTTTATCGACGTGGACCATTTCAAGGCCATCAACGACACCTACGGCCACAGTGTGGGCGATACGGTTCTGAAAGAGGTTTCGGCAATACTTCACAGTGTTTTTGCAGGCAGCGGTACGATAGGCAGAGTCGGCGGCGATGAGTTTGCTGCCATTATCGAAAAGCCTCTGTCAGAGCACGATATGCGGCAGAAGCTTGACTATTTTCTTAAAAAGATTTCAGACATACACACCGATACTAAAGTAAGCTGCAGTATAGGCGCCTGTTGCTTTACATGCTCTATTGATATAGACACTCTTATGGCGCAGACAGATGAGGTTCTCTATGAGGCAAAGGAGCGCGGCAGAGCCTGCTATGTTATACGAGAGCTTTAACGCACACGATAATCCGTAAAAGTAAAACGACCTTGAGCTGACAAAAGTCAAATCAAAGTCGTTTTTAATATTGCTTAATGCTAAATCATCTCATATTTACAGCCTGCAAAGGCTATGTCAAAGCTGCATATGTTTTTGTATTTGCAGTAGGTGCAGGCGCTCATATTTATGTCCTTCTGCTTAGGCGCAACCTTTATATCTCCTGAAACTATACCCTCGCAGGTTTCCTTTACCCTGTCTGTAATATCGTTTAAAAGCTCCATAAATTCATCTCTTTCAAACAGTCTGTCGTTTCCGGAGCCTGAAATTCCCTTTGGGGAGGTTTTTAACTGAACTATGCTTGAGCGGCCGTCAAATTTGCCTGCGATGCTTTCTATTACCACAGGGTCATTTACGATTGCTCCCTCCAGTCTGAACGAATTTACTATTTTACTTTCAAGACTGCTTCCTATATCCTCTCTGCTTTCTTTGCTCATATCAATCATCGGATTTTCAATCAGGAAGTAAAATACACCTGCCGGCTGGCGATGCTGCCTGCCGTACTCAAGTCCTGCCTTGAGATAAAGCATAAGCTGCAGCTTCCAGCCCGCCTTTGCCTCTTTGACACTGAATTTTTCACTGCCGGATTTGTAGTCTATAACCTTGACGCTGCCGTCAGGAAGTATATCAATTCTGTCAATGATGCCCTCGATATATACCTTTTCATCGCCTGCATCTATTTCTATCGGCGGTATGCTGCCGCCTCTTCTAAACGGCGCCTCAAAGGCCGCTTCTTTGATACTGCCCGCTCTGACATGGGATATTAAAACCCACCCGATGTATTCCACTATTTCCGAAAGCCTTGCGGTACGGTATTCCTCTTCTCCGGTATGAGCTAAAATACCATCACCGTAGCCTGCTATTTCCTCTGCCAGTATTTCTTTTACAAGAGCCTGGTATTCTTCGTAGGTTATCGTCATCCACAGGGATTTTTCATCGGTAATGTCCGTTCCATCAGTTGTAAGCTTTTCGGAAAGCTTCATCAGCACCTCGTGATACACATCACCGATTTCACGCCCTGCCATTTCAAATATTCTTCTCTCCTTTGGCCTCAGTCCGTAATCCACAAAATGAGCAAAAGGACACCTGCAGTATTTCTCAAGCCTTGACGGTGAAAGCGATAAATCTCTGCCGTCTTTTTTGTAAAGCTTCAGGGCTTTTTCCTGCTCCAGCTTATAGTCCCTGACCGTAAAAAACAGTCCCTCTTCAAGTCTGTCAAGAGTTTCCCTGTCGTTTTCTCTGTACCAGCCAAGAGCCTGCTTCCATACGTCTGCCACAGGCTCGCCGTCAAGGGCTTCTCTAAGCGCATCTGCCATATGCGGCACAGACGCCTCCGCTCCCGCAACAAGCTCCGCCGCCTCGCCTTTGCTGACAGCATCAAGCTCCTCGGTAAGCGACGGGAATATTCTTTTGAGGGTGGCTATAATCGGGGAAGGCTTCTGCTGCTGTCCGCCGCTGTCGGTGCTTGAGGTTCCTATCCAGAGATACTCCGACGGAGCCGCAAGGCTTCTGTAAATTCCCAGAGTTTCCTCCTGCGTTTTCACTCTGCCCAGCCTGCCTATATGTATATCCTTTGACTCAAGCAGCTCCAGTTCATCATCACTCAAAAGCCCCTCATCGGAAGCGCCTTTGGGGAATACTCCCTCATCAGCCCCGATTATAACGAGGGCTTTGATATCCCCCAGTCTGCTTCTCTGGGCTGTTCCCGCAGAAATGCCGTCGCACACAGGAGGAAGCACGCCTGTTTCCATATCCTCAAAGCCTGCTTTAAGCAGCCTTTCTATATCCTTTGTGCTGTATTTCTCATCACCTATAAGCTCGCTCAGCTGCTCCATAAGCCCTGCCGCAATATTCCATATCTGCGCGCTTTCCTGCGCCTCCTCTATAAAGCCGGCCTCTGCCTGCCGCAAAGCCGCCTCCTCTATTCTTTCGGGCATATGGCATACCTCTGTGAGGAAGCTGTAAAGAGCCTTTATTTTTTCTCCTGCCGTATGAGCTTTTTTGAGGCTTTCATCGAAGCCTGACAGCATCTGTATAATCCTGCTTCTGATGTCGTTAAGGGCAGCAAGCTCTTCCTCCGAATATTCTTTATGCCCCTTGGCAAACTCTTTCTTCCAGCCGGAGCCTGTTATTCTGTATTTAAGTGAATAGTTTTCAAGCTCCTCTATTTCATCCTCCGTAAAATCCGTAAAGCCGCTTTTGAGGACTCTGAAAATTCTCGAGGACTCATAGCCCGAAACTATTATCTCCATAACCGTCAGTATGAATATGACGGCGGCGCTGGATACTATTTTTCGTTTGACGTCTATAAACACAGGGATATCATATCTTTCAAACACCCTTGTAATCACAGGCGCTGTTTTATCCATACTGTTGCAGATTACCGCAATATCTCTGTATTTAAGCCCCTTGTCTCTGACAAGCTCCATAATATACAAAGCTGCGGTTTCGGCCTCCTGATACACCCCTGCCGCATGAACAAGGGTTATACCGCCGCAGTCCTCCACAGGCTCTGCAGGCAGACTGTAAAGCTGCCTTTCGAGATGCTCAATAGCTACGCTTCTGTTTTTGTGATACCCCTCTATAGCCTTTACAGACAAGTCTGCTCCCATATCAAAGGCAAGCTTTTCAAGCTGCGCAATAACCGCGCCTGTAATCTCAAAAATCTGCGCATCATTGCCTCCCTCATCATAGGTCATCACAATATTGACGTCGCCGGCATTCCTGATAAGCTCTCCGATCATATCAAAATTCTTGGGGGTGAAGCAGTCAAAGCCGTATATCCATATGGTCCTGCCCGCTACGAAGCGAGCCTCCGGTATCCTGCTAACTATGGTGTCTATATAGTCCTCGCTGTCTGTATATCTGCCCTCAATGGCTTTCTCATATTCTTTGAATATGCAGCATATGTCCTTGAGTTTTTTGCGTAGCAGACTGCTCTCATCAAGCCCCTCTGCAACAGCTTCAAGGCCCTCGCAGTTCATACCGTGCTGTTTGACTTCGGATATGAAGTTGTTGACCATTTCAACAAAGGAGTTCTTTTCTTCAAAGCCCTTGTATATCTCAAGGTTCTCCTTTTGTCTGAGTATGATGCCTGTGAGCAGCATCTGCCTGCCGTATTTGTCTATGAGAACTCTGCCGTCCCTGCCTGTCGCGTTAAGCACCTTGTCGCCCAGTCTTGAAAATCCGAGAATTTCGATGTCAGGAAGTCCCTTGACTTTCATATGCCTGAATGCCCTGCGCTCCGCCTCCAGCGTATACTGGTCGGGAACTATGACGAATGAACCGGGTGTAATGTTTTCGAATATGAATTTTTCTTTGTCTGTGCTTTCTCTTGCATAATATATATTAAGCATATCATCACCTAAATAAGATTGAGTATTTCTTCTGCGGTTTCAACTGTATAATCAGGGCCTGCTTCTCCGTTTATCTCTTCGGGAGTGACTGCAAGCTGCCAGCCTACCAGCACCGATTTTACTCCTGCGTTCCTCGCGCACATAATGTCATACATGCTGTCGCCTATCATCAGAGCGTTTTCGGGCTTTGACGCAAGTTTTTTGAGGGCTATGTTTACAGGTTCAGGATCTGGCTTGTGTCTGTCCGTATCATCACATGTAACAAGCGCATCAAAATAATCCGAGAGTCCGTAGCTTTCAAGCCCCTCTACCGTAGTCACCCCCGCTCTTGAGGTAACCACCGCCGTTTTGATACCTCTTGCTTTAAGCTCTGCAAGCAGCTCTTTCATCCCCGGAAAAACTTTAATCCTCTCTCCGAAATTGTTTCTGTGATAGCTTCTGTATATTTCAACCGCCTCGTCGGGGTCGTTATCGGGGAACATTTTTACCATACTGTCCCTTAATATTTCCCCAAAGGTTCTGTAAATCCTCTCAAGATCACCTTCTCTTCCTGTCAGCGTCACAAAGGTATGCTGCCACGAGCCGACGATGACATCTGTAGTGTCCATAAGTGTTCCGTCAAAATCAAATAAAACTGTATCTATCATTTTTAATTTCCCTTTCAGATTTATATTTTCATTTTATCACAGGCTGCCAATGTTTTACACTCATATTTTGCCGTCAAAAGAAAACATTAATCAGCAGGGGGGTGATTAAATGATTAATAACGTTGAAATGCTTAACTATATCAGGCAGAATGTTGAAATGGGTATCCATGGCATAACTCACATACTCGACAGGGTTTCCGATGATAAGCTCAAAACCGCGCTTGAGGATCAGCGCAGGGAGTACGGCAAAATCTACGGAGCCGCAGACAAAGCCATAAGACAGCTGGGACATCAGCCTGTCCATGTTGACAAGATGGCTAAAATAGGCTCTGATATGTCCACTGTTTTTAAAACAATGGCAGACGGCTCGGATTCAAAGATTGCGGAAATGATGATACAGGGAAACACTATGGGCGCCATCAAAATTATGCGAAAGCTGGGCTCCTATGACGGAGGCAGCAGAGATATCCACAATCTCGCAAACAAGCTGCTTGATACCGAGCAAAGCAACATCGACCAGATGAAGCAGTTTCTGTGACAAAAGAGCCCAAAAGGCTCTTTTGCTCTACTCGATATATTTGTCTATGAAGTTATATACGGTTTTCCAGTACAGCCTGTAGTCTTTGAGCATAGATGATGCGTGCTGTGCGCCGGGCACCACCAGAAGCTGTTTTTCACAGGCGGCTGCCTCATACACCCTGTAAACATTTTCGACAGGCACAAACGTGTCGTCCTCTCCGTGTATGAAAAGAATCGGAGTTTCTGATTTTTTTACCTGCTCCAGCGCCGAAGCCTCTTCAAAGCTGTAGCCTGCGCATATCTTTGTAACTATATCCGCCGCCCAGATAAAAGGATAATACGGCATATGAAACAGGGTTTTGCCCTCATATTCAACTTCATCTCTCACCGAGGCATAGCCGCAGTCCTCTATTATACATCTGACATTTGACGGCAGCTTCTCTCCCGATAACATCATTGCAGTAGCGCCGCCCATAGACGCCCCGTAAATTATTATCTCCGGGTTTTCGTATTCTTCGTTGAGCCAGTCTATCCACGAAAGCACATCAAGTCTGTCGTGCCAGCCCATTCCTATGTAGCTTCCCTCGCTTTTGCCCTGCCCTCTCATATCGGGCAGGATCAGATTGTAGCCTCTGGCATAAAACCCGCCGATAAGCGGCGCCATACTCCTGCCGCTGTCATCATAGCCGTGCAGCGCAATCACCCATACATCAGAGCTTTGCTTTACCATATAGCCGTGCAGTTTAAGTCCGTCATACGAGGTTATATCGGTCTGCTCATAATCAAGCTCCACCTGTTTAAATTCCAGGCTCTTGTCTTCTATTTCAAAGCCCATCTGGTTTTCTTCGGCAGAGAAAACAAAATCTCTGTTGCCGTCGGAGGCTATGGCTATTCTGTAGATTACAATGCCTGCCGCCGCAGTTATTACGATACATACTGCAAATATTATAATTATTATCTTTATTGCTTTTTTCATACGCTGCTCCGGTGTTTACTGACTGCTTATATATTATCATATACTGCATATCGTTTGGTTTCCTGTTTATGCTACATCAATTATACATTATTATTATGGGTTTTAGGTGAAAACTTCTTGCAAAATCCACCGGTCTATGGTAAATTAAATAGGTCACGGAGGATTGACCGAGTGGCTAAGGAGCTCGCCTGGAAAGCGAGTAAGGTGTAACAGCCCCGCGGGTTCGAGTCCCGTGTCCTCCGCCAGAATCCAGAAACCTGTTTCAGGTCTCTTTTTTATTGAAATTTCAACATTTTCCACGTTTTTATATAGACAAATCCATCCCATAAAAAAATGCCCAAAAGGTGCTCTCCGAACCCCATAACATGCTCTCCGATGCATAAAGATATGGGATGAAATTCAGCAAAAAAGGCTCAAAAAACTTGCATAGTTGACAATTTGAAGTTATGTTACGGGCTACTGTGGTATAAAATAAATGCCTATACAAGGTAGAAAATATGGATTATACTAGGTGTACAAATCGGAATTTGATGGGATGGTGATATTATGAAAAAGATAATGGCAGTTATGCTATCGTTGCTTGCTTGTACGGTTCTGCTTGCAGGGTGCAACACTTCCTCCGAAAGCAATGAAGAACAGTCCTTAAAGGTATATTCATTTAGCGGAGAAAATGAATATATTTCTGTGTCGAATGGTGTAATTATTTTAGATGGCAAAGATGAAATTTGCTATGGTGGTGATTTGAAAGTGATGTCAGACGATTTTGCTAATATTACCACATACTCAACGACCATTTATATCAATGGAAGCGAAAAAGAAACTCTGCTTTCTAATGGTGTTGATGATCAGACAGGTGAGACAATAGATGTTTCTGGAAATGTTGGACAAATTTCTGGTGACATTCTCAGAGATAGTGACGCTGATAAGTTGACTGATAATTTGTGGTTTGAATTGAAAACAACCAATTTGAACGGAGAAGAAAGCACTTATCGGGTACAGTTAGAGACAACTGAAATCACAAAGGAAGTCAAAAAGTAACCCCAAACTCTTACAACTAAATACCCGCCGCCCACAAAGCGGCACACCAAGCAGGAAATCTGAAAAAGGTTGCCTGCTTTTTTTCTGCCCAAAATGAGGTGGCAAAACGCCACCCCATCCGCCAATCACAGAAAGGAGTGACACGAAATGCCCTGTCCGCACAACGAAATTTCTATTGTGCAGCGCAGCCAACAGCAGTCTGCGATTGCCGCCGCTGCTTACCAGAGTGGCGAAAAACTGTTCTGTGAATACGACCAGCAAGTGAAGCACTATCCGGAAAAGCGTGGTATCGTCCACAATGAAATCCTGCTCCCGGCAAATGCCCCACAGTAATATGCAGACCGCAATACCTTATGGAACGCCGCCGAAGCGGTGGAAAAGCAATGGAACTCCCAGCTTGCAAGGCGGTGGGTGCTTACCATCCCAAGAGAGATACCACCCGACCAGTATGCTGTCCTTGTCCGGGAGTTTTGTGAGCAGCAGTTTGTTTCCAAAGGCATGATTGCTGATTTTGCAATCCATGACCCCCATCCGCCGGGACACAATCCCCACGCCCATGTCATGCTCACTATGAGGGCAATGGACGAACATGGAAAATGGCTTCCCAAGAGCCGCAAGGTTTATGACCTTGACGAAAACGGGGAACGGATAAAACTTCCGTCCGGCAGATGGAAAAGCCACAAGGAGGATACGGTGGATTGGAACGACCAGAAGTATTGCGAAATCTGGCGGCATGAATGGGAGGTCATCCAGAACCGCTATCTGGAAGCCAATGACCGCCCGGAGCGTGTGGACTTGCGTTCCTATGCCAGACAGGGGCTTGATATTGTCCCCACTGTCCATGAGGGGGCTGCTGTCCGGCAGATGGAAAAGCGTGGTATCCAGACGAATATCGGAAACCTGAACCGGGAAATCAGAGCCGCCAACCGCCTGATGAAGTCCATCCGGCAGCTTATCCAAAACCTCAAAGGCTGGATTACCGAGCTGGGAGAAAAACGGAAAGAGCTGCTTGCACAAAA
>URGK01000045.1 GCA_900547295.1 uncultured Eubacteriales bacterium | reverse complement strand
ATAGATTATATGCATACAAACATACAGCCGGATATGTCAGCAAGATGTATTGCGGCGGTGCTTGCTGATGCCAGTTTCGGACTCTATCAGGGCGAGCCGGGCGATGACACTACGGTTGCAGCAGTTAAGATAAGGCAGGAGCAGCAGGTTAACATGCTCATAGGACCGCCGTCAAAGAGGGAATACTGTGAGAAATATGTGTCCGACTTTCTTGCAGAGGAAGGCATCAGAATAGTATGCGGAGGCACTACATCACAGATAGTCGCCGAGTTTATGGGGCAGGAGGTAAAGGCAGATCTTGACTATTACGACAGCGAGATACCGCCTATAGGATATATCAGAGGTATTGACCTTGTGACAGAGGGAATTATAACTCTCAAAAAACTCATAGAGCTTTCGGAGACGTACCTGGATATTCACAGCGACATTCCGAAAAAATTCCTCAAAAAAGACGGAGCCTCACAGCTTGCGCAGTTTCTCTTTGAAGCGGCAACGGATATAAATTTCTTTGTGGGGCAGGCGGTAAACGAAGCCCACGAGGGCCTTATAGACAGCACACTTAAATTCAAGCTGGTGGAAACCCTGTCGGAAAACCTCGAAAAGATGGGCAAACGGATAACAGTGAGATATTATTAAGAATTGCCGGTAAATTCTGTTTAATAATTGTTAGGATTTTATCATTTTTTCGCAAAAAATGACGAAAAATTTATCGGATTTTAAGCAGATGACATAATAAAAAGCATATGCGCGCAGCGAAATCTGTGTGCGTTTTTTTAATTTCAGAATACGGTCAAAGCGTTGTAAAATATATGAAACTAGTTACAAATGGTACTACCTGTATGTATTTTATATATTAATTTGCCTTAAATTCAAAAAGGCTTGAATATTGTGTACAAAAATGGTTTACTAGATACAGTGTGTTAATTCTGTAACAAGGATTATATAAACGTAAACTGCGGTTATATGTTTTTTTAAAACGAACCGTTAATAATTAAGGAGGCATTTACATGAACTTTCAACTAACGAAGGAACAAGAATTCGTAAGAAAAATGGTTAGAGAATTCGCTGAAACTGAAGTTGAACCTTTAGCAGCTGAAATCGACCAGGAACACAGATTTCCTACTGAAACAGTAGAAAAAATGGCTAAATACGGACTGCTGGGAATTCCTTTCCCTACAGAGTATGAAGGTGCAGGCGGAGATCACATCTCATACGCTATCACAGTAGAGGAATTAGCAAGAGTATGCGCATCAACAGCAGTTATCTGTTCAGCTCATACATCACTGTGCTGCTGGCCTATCTTTGCATGGGGTACAGAAGATCAGAAGAAGAAATACTTACCTGACCTGTTATCAGGCAGAAAACTCGGAGCTTTCGGTCTTACTGAGCCTAACGCAGGTACAGACGCAGGCGGACAGCAGACAAGAGCAGAGCTCGTAGATGACAAATGGGTTATCAACGGAGCTAAGGTATTCATTACAAACGGCGGATATGCAGACACATTCGTTGTAATGGCAATGACAGACAAGAAAAAAGGCACAAGAGGCGGAATCAGCGCATTTATCATCGAAAAGGGCGATGAAGGATTCTCAATCGGTAAGACAGAAGACAAGATGGGTATCTGTGCATCATCAACAACAGAGCTTATCTTCCAGAACTGCGTAATTCCTAAGGACAGAATTTTAGGAAACGTAGGCGACGGATTCAAAGTAGCTATGTCAACACTTGACGGCGGACGTATCGGTATCGCTTCACAGGCATTAGGTATAGCTCAGGGCGCTTTCGACGTAACAGTAGAATACATGAAAGCAAGAAAACAGTTCGGTAAGAAATTATCACAGATGGAAGCTCTTCAGTTCGAAATGGCTAACATGAGGACTCAGATAGAAGCTGCAAGACTGTTAATATATCAGGCTGCCGATATGAAAGACAGACATCTCAAGTATGGTATGTACTCAGCAATGGCTAAGCTGTTTGCAGCAGAAACAGCAATGTATGTAACTACTAAGGCTGTACAGCTTCACGGCGGTTACGGATACACTAAGGATTATCCGGTAGAAAGAATGATGAGAGACGCTAAGATCACTGAAATCTACGAAGGTACTTCAGAAGTTCAGAAGATCGTTATCGCAGGTCAGATATTCAAATAAGGAAGAAGGAGGAAATACAAATGGCATTTAGAATCTTAGTATGTGCAAAACAGGTTCCTGATACAAATGTTATCAAAATCAACCCTAAGACAGGAACTTTAATCAGAGACGGCGTTCCAAGCATTTTAAACAATGACGATGCTAACGCTTTAGAAGAAGCTTTAAAGATCAAAGATAAATTTGATGACGTAACAGTTTCAGTAATCACAATGGGACCTCCGCAGGCAAACGACCTGTTATTCGAATGTATCGCAAAGGGTGCAGACGAAGGTTTCCTTATTTCAGACAGAGCGGTAGGCGGATCAGACACATGGGCTACTTCAAACACACTTGAAGCAGGCATCAGAAAATGGGTCAAGGAAAACGGAGATTTCGACCTTATCTTCACAGGAAGACAGGCAATCGACGGAGATACTGCGCAGGTTGGACCGCAGCTTGCAGAAAAACTCGGAATTCCTCAGGTTTCATATGTAGAGGAATTTGAAATTGCTGATAACCTCAAGGATATCACAGTTAAAAGACAGTTAGAGGACGGATACGAACTTATCAAGATCCAGACTCCTTGTCTGCTTACAACAATCAAAGAACTTAACACTCCTAGATACATGACAATGAAAGGCATCTTTGGCGAAAAGAAGATGACTACATGGAATGCAAAGGATATCGAAGTTGACCTTACAAAGGTTGGTCTTGAAGCATCACCTACAAACGTATTCAGATCATTTACACCTGCACCTAAACAGCCGGGCGTTAAGATCGAAGGAGATACTGAAAAAGAACAGGCAAAGAACCTGCTTATCAACCTTAAGGCTAAACATTCAATCTAATAGGGAGGAAAGAAAATGGCTATTAATATTATTAAAGAAAAATGTATCGGCTGCGGTCAGTGCTTTAAGGCATGTCCTCAGGACGCATTTGAATTTGAACCATACAGCGGAAATAAATTAGGAAAAGTAGCTAAAATCAACGCTAAATGTACTTTCTGCAACCAGTGCCTTACAGCTTGTAAGTTCGGCGCAATAGAAGAAAAGAAAGTTGCAGTTGCTGCTGACCTTGACGACTATAAGGGAGTATGGGTATTCGCAGAGCAGAGACAGGGCAAGCTTATGAACGTTGCTCTTGAACTCATAGGCGAAGGCTACAGACTTGCAAAGGAAATCAGTGCAGATACAGAAATCTGTGCAGTTCTTCTCGGTGACAAGGCTGATATCGAACCTCTGGCAGCAGAATGTTTCGAATACGGCGCAGAGAAAGTTTACCTTGTAGCAGATCCGCTTCTTAAGAACTACACTACAGACGGTTACACTAAGGCTTTAGAAACAGTAATCGGCGAATACAAGCCTGAAATCGTTCTCTACGGCGCAACTCACATCGGAAGAGACCTTGCTCCTAGAATCGCAGCAAGATGCAACACAGGTCTTACAGCAGACTGTACAAGACTTGACGTTAAGGTTTCAAGCTACATAGAATATGCAAAGAAGAACACTACTCTTGATACAAGCACATTAGACCCTAATGACCCTTCAACAGGTATCAAGCAGACAAGACCTGCATTTGGCGGTAACCTTATGGCTACAATCATCTGCCCTAGAACAAGACCTCAGATGTCAACAGTAAGACCTGGCGTAATGCAGAAGAGAGAAAGAGTTGCAGGAGCTACAGGTGAAATCGTAGTTGCTGACCCTAAGGTTAAGGCAGAAGATATCCATATTCAGATTGCTGATATCGTTAAGTCAGCAAAAGAAATGGTATCACTTACAGACGCTGATATCATCTGCTCAGGCGGAAGAGGACTCGGCGATGCTTCAGGATTTGAACTTATCAAGAAGTTCGCTGACAAGGTTGGCGGAGTTGTAGGTTCATCAAGAGCGGCTGTAGATGCAGGCTGGATTGATCATTCGCATCAGGTTGGTCAGACAGGTACAACCGTAAAACCTAAAATCTACTTCGCTTGCGGTATTTCAGGAGCTATTCAGCACCTTGCAGGTATGCAGACATCAGATATGATCGTTGCAATCAACAAGGACCCTGATGCACCAATCTTTGAAGTAGCTGACTTTGGTATCGTTGGCGACCTTTACAAGGTAATCCCTGAAATCATTGCAGAATGGGATAATGCAGAAGCTTTATATGATGCAACTACTAAATAGTTGGTTTATGTAAATATTCCTCAAAAGGACCTGGAATTTCCGGGTCTTTTTGCTTGCAAAGATTTTATTTTCTATATACAAACTGCGCCTTGTATGGTAAAATGTTAAAGGCAAAATTGCCCCAGGCAGTTTTGCCTTTGTAGCCCATCGTGGGCTGCATCACAGATCACTGAAACCAGAAAACTGAAATGAAGCTGTGAGCAGGCGGAGGTTCAGGGGGCCTGCACCGGTGAACCGGGGCAGACTCGATGGAAATGAGGTTGACTTTGAAAAACAGCAGGAGGCGGCAGCGACGTAGCCCGGCAGCCGATGTCGGATTACTGTTTCTGCTGAGTATGGCTGGGACGCAAAGCGGATTTCATAAGAAGTGGGGGCTGCACCGGGAATCCGGCGGCAGACCTAATGGATGATGAGAACTGTCTGTGGTCCACGATGTTTCCCGAAATCAACAGGGACACGAGAAATCGTGTCCTTTGCAGTATATATAGGATTATTTAAGCCTGTTGAAATATTCTTTATCGGTAATAACAGCATTTACAGCGGTACTGTTAATCGGAGGTAATGAGTGTTCATTTAAATACACGAGACTCTAAACAGACATCAACCTGTCTCTTTTTAAATTCTGTCTGAAACTGCTGCCCCACCAAACCAGCCCACCAAACCAGCCCACCAATCCAATGACGAAAAATGCAATCCCACCAAACCAGTCCACCAAATTGTTACCCCACCAAAAAGTTTGGATACCCATTTTTTATTGCCGGTTACTTCTGAAGCATAATAGCATATAGCTAGAAAAATGTTTGACTAAAATATATTGTTTATATATAATTAATATAAATAATAAATAAAACTGCTTTGAAAATATGAAAGGATACATAAGGAGGCGAGGGTGTGAGTTTATTTGCAGATAATCATAGGGAAGAATTTGATCTTACCGATTTTATGGCATTTAACAAGATATACGGACAGGATACAGAGGAGTCAAATCAGGCTCTTATAGCGTTGATTAATACTGTAACAGAAGATAAACCGGAAATATCAGATACACTGATTAAGGATATTGATGCGTTTGATTCCATTGAATATTCAAATGGACAGTATTGCGGATTTGGATTTGATATATGCCTTGAATCCGATACAGGCAGTCTGTTTAGCCTGCAGATGGAGAATGAACCGGATGAGTACTTCACCGGCAGATGTATGGTGTATATGGATTCTATGATGGAATCAAGTGACAAGTTACAAAAATTAATAATTGTATTATTTGTTGCCGGAAGAAATCTGTTTAAAGATGCGGACTCATATCATAATGTACACATCATCAGAGATGAAGAAAGCGGGGAAGTACCGTTCGACAAGGTAAGAGTCCATTTCATAGAGATAGATAAGGTAGACAGCAGTAAGGCTGTATCTGATATGACACCGCTTGAGAGAGTATCGCTGTATTTCAGGTATGCAAATGACCCGGACAAGGAAGCCTTGCTAGAACAGCTTATAGACAGCGGAGATAAGGCAATTGTTCTGGCGGAGAATATATTCAAAAGACTGACGGCTGATAATTGGGCCTGTAAGAAGATGCAGATAATAAATAAGTATAAGGCAGATTTGTCTGACGCCAAAGAAGAAGGAATTGAGCAGGGCAGAGCAGCAGAGAAAAAGGAGATGGTCAAAGCCTTAAAGGATAAAGGTGTTGACGTTGATATAATTGCTGAGGTTTCAGGCCTGTCTGCAAAGCGCATTGAGAGTATGTAATAGCTGTGATAAAGGAAATTAAAATTTTTTGGTATATATAAGGGTGTGCATATCTTAACATAAATATTGTATTACAACTTAAAATGAGTTATAATACAATTAAAAGTTAAGAAGGAGTGTACACAATGGAATACCTGAAGCATGTGCTTGGAATACATGTCATAAATGATGACTGTGAAATTGAATCCGTTCCGAATTTTATTGATACAAGATACAGGCTGAAGAGAGTGTCGCTTGACGGCAGGAAAGCGGTGTTTGTTTATCCTAAAACGGAGCCGGATGCTGTTAATCTGTTAAAAAAGCATCTTGAAAGAATTGAAAATGCAGTGGGAGTTCCGGCAGTACTTGTGCTTAATCATCTTACCTATAGACAAAAGGAATACCTTTTGCGCGACCGTATTCCGTTTGTTGTTGACGGGAAGCAGATATATCTGCCTTTTATGGCGACATATTTGCAGGAACGCGCAGACTCGGAAAAAGTAAAAACTTCAAGCATACTTCCGTCGGCGCAGTTGCTGCTGCTCTGTTATATTTATCATGGATGTGGTGAAATGATGACAAGTGATGCAGCGGAAATTCTTGCATTTACGCCTACATCTGTGTCCAGAGCATCAAAACAGTTAGAAGCTTTAGGGCTATTGCGGACAGAAAAAAGAGGCGTGCAGAAGATAATCTGTTCAGACAGAGAGCCTGGAGAGCTTTTTGAAGCAGCAAAAGATTATCTGCAAAATCCGGTAAAGCGAACGATATATGTACCAAAAACAGAAATAAGAGATAAACTGCTTTTCAGCGGGTATACGGCATTGTCCGAATATTCGATGCTGAATCCGCCTGCAGTAGAGTGTTTTGCTGCGTCAAGCATCTCAATATGGGAAAAATCAGCATCAGTAAAACTGCAGAATTCCGATGAGCAGTGCGCAGTGGAGCTTTGGAGGTATGATCCACGAAAACTTGCAGGTGGAGATTGTGTTGACAGACTGTCTCTTGCTTTGGCGCTGAGAGAAGACAGAGATGAAAGGATAGAGGAAGCTGTTGAGGAAATGCTGACGGATGTCTGGAGGGAAATTAATGGTAAGAGGAATAGAGAACTTTAGAAAATGGTTTCAAGGATATGAGGAACAATATGCAATTATAGGTGGTACGGCATGCGACCTGCTGATGACAGATGAAGGTTTGGATTTTCGTGCTACAAAGGACATAGATCTTGTGCTGATTATAGAAGCTGTCGATGCTGATTTTGGACATAGATTTTGGGAATATGTCATTGCAGCAGGGTATGAACATCGAAACAGGAGCACAGGTGAGCCTCAGTTTTACCGTTTTACTAACCCGAGAACGAAAGAATATCCGACAATGATTGAATTATTTACAAGACTGCCGGATGCTGTAATACTGCCGGAAAATGCCACACTTTCACCGCTGCCGATGGAAGACGACATATCGAGCCTTTCCGCAATTCTCCTGGACGAGGACTACTATGAATTCCTGAAAAAAGGAAGAATTCAGCTATCAGAAGTTACAGTGCTGGATGTGCCATACCTGATACCTTTTAAGGCGAAAGCATGGCTCGATCTTTCACAAAGAAAGGCAGAGGGAGGACGTGTTGACAGCCGAAGCATCCGCAAACACAAAAATGATGTATTTAGGCTGACGGAACTTCTTGACCGTAACATAAAGCCTTTGTCATTTTTGCCGGATGCAATAAAAGCAGATATGAGTAAATTTGCAGAGAGTATGAGGGCAGAGGATGTGAATCTGAAGCAGATCGGCATTTTAGGAAAGTCAAAGGAAGATATACTTGAAGAATTAGAAATCATATACAGGTAAGGCATTTTGACTTGTAAAACAAATACAAAAAACCCCTTGATAATTGGCAGAAATGATAGTATAATATCGCTATATGCAAACCATTCAGCCAGATATTTATTTAAAGTCAGGAGGTGAAACAGGTATGGCACAGGTTATAGTAAGAGAAAACGAGAGTCTTGAAAGCGCTTTAAAAAGATTTAAGCGTTCTTGCGCAAGAGATGGCGTTATGGCAGAAGTAAGAAAAAGAGAACATTACGAAAAGCCTAGCGTAAAGAGAAAGAAGAAATCTGAAGCTGCAAGAAAAAAGGCTAAGAAATACTAAAGCAGTACAGATTAGAGGTGAATTGAATTGTCACTAAAAGAACAGCTTATGTCTGATTTCAAGGATGCCATGAAGGCAAAGGATGAAGTCAGAAAAAATACAATAAGTTTTGCTCGTGCTGCGGTCAAGCAGTATGAAATAGACAACCGTAAAGAACTTGATGACGAAGGCATCGTTGCAATACTTGCAAAGCAGGTAAAGATGAGAAAAGATGCACTTTCTGATTTTGAGAAAGCCGGCAGAATGGACTTGGCAGATGCATATAAACAGGAAATTGAGGTTTTACAGAAATATCTCCCTGCGCAGCTTAGCGCTGATGAAATCAGAGATATAGTTAAAGCCACTGCGGCAGAACTTGGTATCGAGGGCGGCAAGCAGAACATGGGCAAGCTCATGGGAGCCGTTATGGGCAAGGTCAAAGGCGTTGCAGACGGAAACGATGTACGCAAAGTCATCGAAGAATTTCTTGCATAGAATATAAACAGGATAGAAATTAGTCTATCCTGTTTTTTATTACATAAAATTAAACGAGGTGAGTTTAATGGGCGCAATACTTGACGAAATGATTTTTGACTTTAATGTGAACCTGCCGAGAATTCTGTACGGCGGCAACACAGTGATAATAGATAACGTCAAGCAGATAATACTGCTTTCAGACAGTGAACTGACCGTTTCCTGCGGACAGAGGTTTGTTTCGGTAAACGGAAACGGACTTAAAATACAGGAAATTGAAGAAGAAAGGGTGCAGGTTGCAGGTGAGGTGGAAAAAATACAGTTTTTTGGCACACAGGAAAACAGTAAGGATTGACGGCTTTGAAATAAACCGGCTGATCTCCGTATGTATGAAGCAGCATATCAGATTTAAAAACCTTATATATATAGATGACACCAGAGTGGAAGCTGTAATAAAGGCGGTAGATCTTGACAGACTCAGGCAGACGGCAGGAAGCAGATACAGGATAACCGTTATCTCATCAGGAGGCTATACACCGGTTTTAAAATATATATGGAAACGAAAAACAACAATAATCGGAATAGGCATATTTGCGTTTCTCATATTCTATCAGAGCCTTTTTGTGGCTGAAATAGAGGTTACAGGGTATGAAAGCATCAGCGAGAAAGACATCAGACAGACACTTGCAGAGGCGGGACTTTACGAGGGGGCAAGGATAAACCCGGACACCTCAGATATAAAGCTTGCGGTGTTTTCCATGTCGGATAATATCACATATATATCCGTTAAATACGAGGGGCGAAAAGCAATAGTGGATATCGTGGAGGCGGAATACAGGGAAATCGAAAAGCGCAAAAACACAAAGCCCTGCAACATAGTTTCAGATACCGATTGCTATATCGACACAATTAAAGTATATAATGGGGAGAGAAACGTCAGAGAGGGACAGTACGTCAAAAAAGGCAAGGTGCTCATATCGGGTAGAGTGCCTATGGAAAGCACAGCCTACGGCACGCCCGCCGAAAAAATAAAGGAGTATTATGTTCACGCAGAGGGAGAGGTCACGGGCGTAAGGCCCTGCGAGTATATTTTTTATGAAGAAAAACAAGAATACATAAAAGAAAATACAGGCAGATTTATACCGTATATAAATGTAAGGCTTGGGGATATGACATTTTCATCGGAGAATATTACAGGAAGCTATGAAATATCCCGTAGAGAAACCCTGAAAACATTAAAAAGCACAATAATTCCCGTTAAAATAGAAGTGGGGAAGATAAATGAAATACATTTAAAAAAGCACAAACGCTCAAAAGAGGATATAAAAAAGGCGGCAGAAGCCAAGCTCAGAGCGGAAATAAAAGAAAATATGCCGGAAGATGCACAAATTATTAATAAAAGTTTGAAATTTTCATCAGAAGAAAATATAATAGTTATATATGTGCAACTGGAAGTAAGACAGAAAATAGGTAAAGAAGAGGAGATAACAGCTAGTGACACAAAGCTTAAACAACACAGCAAAAGCAATTATAATTGAGGATACCTTTGACAGAGGAGAACTGTTCGGCAATCTGGACTGCAACCTTAAGCTCATTGAAGAGCATCTGGGCGTGGTGATTATACAGAGGGACAATATGCTCACAATCAAAGGCGATAAGCTTGAAACAGCAGAAAAAGTAATAAACGAGCTTATGACCCTTATCGAAAAAGGAGAGAAGCTTGATACACAAAAGGTAACATATATTATAGACCTGTGCAAACAGGGAATATCCTATGCGGAGAGCCATATGGATAAGGATATAGTGTGCTATACCCATATGGGCAAACCGCTAAAGCCCAAGACTCTGGGACAGAAATACTATATCAAGAGTATGCGAAACAAAGACGTGGTATTCGGAATCGGCCCTGCGGGCACAGGCAAGACCTATCTTGCGGTGGCGATGGCGGTAAACGCTTTCAAGAAAAAAGACGTGCAGAAGATAATCCTTGCAAGGCCTGCCGTTGAAGCAGGCGAGCGGCTGGGATTTCTGCCGGGAGATCTGCAGGATAAGGTTGACCCGTATCTGAGACCTCTTTATGATGCGCTTTATGACATACTGGGCAGAGATACAGCGCTCAGACTCAAAGAAAAAGAAATAATAGAGGTTGTCCCTCTGGCATATATGAGAGGCCGTACCCTTGACAACTCTTTCATAATACTTGACGAGGCGCAGAATACCACAAGAGAGCAGATGAAAATGTTTCTGACACGAATGGGCTTTGGCTCCAAGGTGGTTGTCACAGGCGATGTCACGCAGATAGACCTGCCGAGAGGAAAAACCTCAGGGCTGACAGAGGCAGTAAGAGTTCTCAAAGGCGTAGATGATATTGATTTCTGTTTCCTCAAGGATACAGATGTGGTGCGCCACGAGCTTGTAAAGAAAATAATTAACGCATACGATAAATATTACGAAAAAAATCCACCAAAGGAAGAATAACAGATGAATATAATAGTAGACGGAGAAAACCTGCCTAAGCAGGCGATGATGAACAAAATAGAAGAAGCCGCAAAGGCATGCCTTGAAATGGAGGGAGTAGATGAAAACCTTGCAGAAATAAGTCTTACCTTTGTGGATATGGAGGAAATACAGCAGCTCAACAGAGAATACAGGGACACGGACTCTGTTACGGATGTTCTGTCCTTTCCTCAGTTTGAGAGCAAGGACGAGTTTCCGAAAGTCGGAGAGATAATTATGGGAGATGTGGTTATCTGCACCGAAAAGGCAATGCTTCAGGCAGAGGAATTCGGACACAGCCCTGAAAGAGAGATAATATATCTTTTCACCCACAGCCTGCTTCACCTTATGGGATATGACCATATGGAAGAGGACGAAAAGCGGATAATGAGACAAAAAGAAGAAGCTGTAATGAACAGAATAGACCTTGGGAGGTAAACATGAAAGTAGAACAGTATGATATAGACCTGTACAATAAGGCAAAGGAAAACCTCAAAAACTCATACTGCCCGTTTTCAAAGTTTCCTGTAAGCGCAATGCTTGTAGGAAAAAGCGGCAGAGTTTATTCAGGCGTAAATATCGAAAACTCATCGTTCGGAGGGACAATCTGCGCGGAAAGAACCGCCATGGTCAAAGCAATCTCGGAGGGCGAGAGAGAATTTGACCGCATAGTTATAGCTACTGCAAAGCAGGACGGCTGGCCCTGCGGCATATGCAGACAGTTTATGTATGAATTTGCACCGGATCTCAAGGTGGTTTCGGGAACGGATGAGGAGCATCTGGAAGCAGTACCCCTAAGAGAGCTGCTGCCTAAGGGCTTCAGACTGGAGGAATAATTTGAAATCAGGATTTATAGGAATTGTAGGCAGACCCAATGTAGGCAAATCGACACTGCTTAATTCAATACTCGGAGAGAAAATAGCAATTACAACGGACAAGCCTCAGACTACAAGAAACAGCATCAGAGGTATATATACAAACCTTGATGAGAGTGGCGACGGCGTTCAGTTCATATTCATAGACACGCCGGGAATACACAAGGCAAGAAACAAGCTGGGAAGCTTTATGACTGAAACAGCCATCAGCACCTTCAGAGAGGTTGACGTGATACTTTTTCTTGTCGATGATGAAATCGACAAGGGACCGGGGGACAGATACATAACAGATATGCTGAGCGGAATAGATACTCCCAAAGTCCTTGTCATAAACAAAATGGATACAATGGACCCGGACAAATACAGCAGAATATATGAGGCCTATGACAGCATGGGAATATTTGAACATATAATAGGTACATCGGCGCTTAATCAGATTAATGTAGGCGAGCTGCTTTCAATGCTTGAGGGCATGGTGGATGATGGCCCTATGTACTTCCCGGAGGATATGATAACAGACCATCCGGAGAGATTTATAGTAAGCGAGATAATCAGAGAAAAGCTGCTGCTTTATCTCAAGGACGAGGTGCCTCACGGAGTAGCCGTTGAAATCGAAACCTACGAGGAGGAGGGCAGACTCACCAGAATAGGCGCAGTAATATACTGTGAGAAGAAATCCCACAAGGGAATAATCATAGGCAAGGACGGCAAGAAGCTAAAAGGAATAGGCAAAAGCGCCAGAGAAGAGATAGAAGCTTTAATAGGAACGAAAGTTTTTCTTCAGCTCTGGGTAAAGGTCAGAGAAAACTGGCGTGACAGCGATTTTGCGCTTTCCAATTTCGGATACAGGGACCAGAAATGAAGTTTGAAACCGAAGGTATAGTATTAAAACAGATAAAGACAGTGGGCGGCAGGCGCATGATTGTGCTTCTGTCTGCAAGATACGGCAAGATAAGCGCGGGAAGCCGCATCAATGAGGGCGGCAGAAACAAATCAGCCCTTGCCATGAGGCCTTTTACCTACGGCAGATACCAGATATTCAAAAGCAGAGACATATATAACATCGACAGCGCCGAAACCATCAGAAGCTTCTACGGGCTGGGCGAAGATGTGGACAAGTATATGGCCGCATCGTATGTGCTTGAATTTACCGAAAAAATAGTACCCTATGAACAGCCGCAGCCTGCGGTAATGAAGCTTATCTGTGATTTTTTTTCCGAACTTGAAAAAAGAGAAAGCAGATTTGAAACGCTGGTGCTGGCGTATCAGATTAAGGTTTTAAAGATACTGGGCATTATGCCTGAGCTTGAATGCTGTATACAATGCGGGCAAAAGTCCGAACCTGTTGTATTCAGTATACCTGACGGGGGCCTGCTATGTAAAAAATGTTATCAAAATACAGCAAATAATGATGATGACGGATTGATTTATACAATCAAGTTTGATATAGTAGGTATATTAAGGTACTTTGTAAAAAAACCTCTTTCTGATTTTAAAAATCTGGCATTACAGAAACCGATACTGGATCAGATAGAGGAAATAATAAAAAAATATATTTCTTATCACCTCGATGTAGGCAGACTCAAAAGCGAGGCTTTCATTGAGGAGAGTATCAGGAGGTAACAGTATGGAGATTACATTAGAGAAGATCGAACTGGTTAAGGACAGAACCGGAGTAAGCTACAAAGAGGCAAAAGAGGCTCTTGAGAAATCAGAGGGAAGCGTTGTTGACGCAATAATCGCAATCGAAGAGTCAATAGACGAAAAAACATCTAAGAGTTTCAGCAAAAAAGGTGAGGAGATACTTAATAAGATCAAAGAGCTTGTCAAAAAAGGCAATGTTTCAAAGATAGTAGTCAAAAAAGACGGAGAGATTATACTCAACGTTCCTATCAATGTAGGCATCGTAAGCACTCTGATTGCGCCTTTTGCAATTATAATCGCTACAGCGGCCACATTCGGCTTCAAATGCACCATCGAGGTTATCAAGGACGACGGCAGTGTGATTGATGTAAGCGAAATGGCCAACGATAAATTTGACGACGTTGTCGAAAAAAGCGCAGTTGTATTTGAGGGCGTCAAAAACAAGAGCGCGGATATATATGAGGCAGCCAAAGCCAAGGCAGTCGAAAAAAATCTCGATGAAACCTTTGCAAATGTAAAGGATAAAGCAAAGGATCTGACAGAAAAAGCCGTAGACAAGGGAGCTGATCTGTACGAAACAATGAAAACAAAAGCGGCAGAGGCTCACCTGGATGAGACAATAGAGAATGTCAGGGACAAGGCAAAGGATGTGGCAGAGGCCGCAAAGACAAGAATCGACGCGGTTAAAGAATCAAAAGACGATTTTGCAATCAATATCGCAGAGGATATAGAGGAAGCTGCGGATGCCGTTGAAGAGGAAATGGCAGAAGAACTGGACAGCGCAGTTAAAATCGTTGATATTACAGATAAGACAGAATAAAGGAAAGCAGGTAATTTTAAAAGATGGACAGAGCAGTAACAATGGAAAAAATCGTAGCCCTATGCAAGAACAGAGGATTTATATTCCCGGGTTCTGATATTTACGGAGGACTTGCAAACACATGGGATTACGGTCCGCTTGGAGTTGAATTCAAAAACAATGTCAAAAAAGCATGGTGGAAGAAATTCGTACAGGAATCAAAATATAATGTAGGTCTTGACGCTGCAATTCTTATGAACCCTCAGACATGGGTTGCATCAGGGCACGTCGGAGGATTTGCAGATCCGCTTATTGACTGCAAGGAGTGCAAGGCAAGATTCAGAGCAGACAAACTTATAGAGGACTATCTTCACGAAAACGGTATAGATGATGTTACAGTTGACGGCTGGTCAAACGAGAAGCTCGAAAGCTTTATAACCGAAAAAGGCATAGTGTGTCCTGAATGCGGCAAAAGCAACTTTACGTCAATCAGACAGTTTAACCTTATGTTCAAGACATTCCAGGGCGTAACCGAGGACTCAAAGTCAGAGATCTACCTCAGACCTGAAACAGCGCAGGGTATATTTGTAAACTTCAAAAATGTGCAGAGAGCTGCAAGAAAAAAAATTCCGTTCGGTATTGCTCAGGTTGGTAAATCATTCAGAAACGAAATAACACCGGGCAACTTCACTTTCAGAACAAGAGAGTTTGAGCAGATGGAGCTTGAATTCTTCTGTAAGCCGGGAACTGACCTTGAATGGTTTGCTTACTGGAAAGACTACTGTGCAAACTTCCTGAGATCACTTGGTATGAGCGAGGATCATATCAAGCTCAGAGATCACGAGCAGGAGGAGCTGTCACACTACAGCAACGCTACAACAGACATTGAATATCTGTTCCCGTTCGGCTGGGGCGAGCTGTGGGGCATTGCAGACAGAACCGACTTCGACTTAAGACAGCACAGTGAGCATTCAGGTCAGGAAATGAATTATGTTGATTCCGAAACAGGTGAAAAATATATACCTTACTGCATAGAACCGTCGCTTGGAGCAGACAGAGTTGCGCTTGCATTTCTGGTTGAAGCCTATGACGAGGAAACACTGACAGATGCCAAGGGCAAGGAGGACACAAGAGTTGTTATGAGATTCCACCCTGCGCTTGCGCCGTTCAAGGCTGCTGTGCTTCCGCTTGCAAAGAAGCTGTCAGACGTTGCAGAGCCTATCCACGAAGAGCTTTCAAAGTACTTTATGGTTGACTATGACGCTGCAGGCTCAATAGGTAAGAGATATCGCCGTGAGGATGAGATTGGTACGCCGTTCTGTATCTGCGTTGACTTTGATACAGAAACCGACGGATGTGTTACTGTAAGAGACAGAGACACAATGGAGCAGGTTCGTATTCCTGTTGAACAGGTTCGAAACTATATAGAAGAAAGACTAGTATTTTAATTGAAAAGGAGATTAAATGTTATGTCAAAGTTTGTTTATTCATTTAATGAAGGCTCAAAAGATATGAGAAGCCTTCTAGGCGGAAAAGGCGCTAACCTTGCAGAAATGACAAAGATTGGCCTCCCGGTTCCTTTCGGTTTCACTGTTACTACAGAAGCTTGTAACAACTACTACGAAGAGGGCAGAAAAATAAGCGATGCTACAATCGATGAGATTTATGAACATCTTGCAGAGCTTGAAAACGTTACAGGCAAAAAGTTTGGCAGCGTAGACAATCCGTTACTGGTTTCAGTACGTTCAGGTGCTGTATTCTCAATGCCGGGCATGATGGATACAATCTTAAACCTCGGTCTTAATGACGATGCGGTTGTAGGTCTTGCAAACCTTACAGAAAACGAAAGATTTGCATACGACAGCTACAGAAGATTTATCCAGATGTTCGGTGATGTTGTAATGGAAATCCCTAAGACCAAGTTCGATGCCATATTTGATGCCAAAAAAGAAGAAAAAGGCTGCAAATATGACGTTGATCTTACAACAGAGGACTTAAAGGCAATCATTGCTGACTATAAAATATTAGTAAAGAACGAAATGGGAAGAGATTTCCCTCAGAATCCTAAAGATCAGCTTATGGAAGCTGTAATGGCAGTATTCAGATCATGGAACAACGAAAGAGCTATACTTTACAGACAGCTTAACAACATCCCCGGAAACCTGGGTACAGCAGTAAACGTACAGTCAATGGTATTCGGTAATATGGGTGAGACATCAGGAACAGGTGTAGCATTCACAAGAAACCCTGCAAACGGTGAAAACAAGATCTTCGGAGAATTCCTTGTAAACGCGCAGGGCGAAGACGTAGTTGCAGGTATCAGAACACCTCAGCCTATAGCTGAAATGGAACAGGCATTCCCTGAAGTATACAAAGACTTCACAAGAATTGCTGAAATCCTTGAAAAACACTACTGCGACATGCAGGATATGGAATTTACAGTTGAAAGAAACAAGCTGTTTATGCTCCAGACAAGAAACGGCAAGAGAACAGCAGCAGCTGCTGTAAAGATTGCGGTTGATATGGAAAACGAAGGCCTTATCGATAAGAGAACAGCAGTTACAAGACTTGAACCGGGTCAGATAGATCAGCTTCTTCACCCTACATTTGATGCAGACGAAGTTAAAAAAGCAGAAATCCTCACAAGAGGTCTTGCTGCATCACCGGGCGCTGCTGCAGGTAAGATCTACTTCAATGCTGCAGACGCTGTAGAGGCTGCTGCAAACGGCGAAAAAGCAGTTCTTGTAAGACTTGAAACATCACCTGAGGACCTTGCAGGCATGGTAGCTGCAGAGGGCATACTTACTGCAAGAGGCGGAATGACTTCACACGCTGCGGTAGTAGCAAGAGGTATGGGTAAGTGCTGCGTATCAGGCTGCTCAGAAATCAAAGTAAACGAAGAAGGCAAGACTTTAGAAGTTGCAGGATATACTTTTAAAGAGGGCGACTATATATCACTCAACGGTACAGACGGAAGCGTATACAAGGGACTTGTTGCAACAAAGGCTCCTGAACTTTCAGGCGACTTCGGAACTATCATGAAATGGGCTGATGAAATCAGAACATTAAAGGTCAGAACAAATGCGGACAACCCTAGAGATGCAAAACAGGCTGTAGAATTCGGCGCAGAGGGTATCGGACTTTGCAGAACAGAGCACATGTTCTTCGAAGAAGAAAGAATTCCTGCAATCAGAAGAATGATTATGGCAGACACTGAAGAAGAAAGAAGAGAAGCTCTTGCATTCCTGCTTCCGTATCAGAAAGGCGACTTCAAGGGCATCTATGAGGTAATGGAAGAAAGACCTGTAACTATCAGACTTCTTGATCCGCCTCTTCATGAGTTTATTCCTCACACAGATGAAGAACTTCACGAACTTGCAAAGACAATCAATGTATCTTACGAAAAACTTGCAAAGAAGGCAGAAGAGCTTCATGAGTTCAACCCTATGCTGGGTCACAGAGGCTGCCGTCTTGCAGTAACATTCCCTGAAATCGCTGAGATGCAGGCAGAGGCTATAATCATGGCTGCAATTGAAGTAAGAAAAGAAAAGGGATATGATATCGTACCTGAAATTATGATTCCGTTAGTAGGATCAAAGGCAGAGCTTGCAGACGTTAAGAAGACAGTAACTAAGAAAATTGACGAAGTATTTGCAAGAGAAGGCGTAAGCTTCAAGTATCTTGTAGGTACTATGATCGAAATTCCAAGAGCTGCACTTACAGCTGACGAAATCGCAGAAGAAGCAGAATTCTTCTCATTCGGTACAAACGACCTTACTCAGATGACATTCGGTTTCTCAAGAGACGATACAGGCGCTATCATCAAGGAATACAGAAACAAGAACATCTTCGAGGAAGATCCGTTCCAGCAGCTTGACCAGGTAGGCGTTGGCAAACTTGTTAAGATGGCTGTAGAGCTTGGTAAGGAAACAAGACCTAACATCAAGCTTGGTATCTGCGGAGAACACGGCGGAGATCCTAAGACTATAGATTTCTGCTACAGAACAGGTCTGAATTATGTATCATGCTCACCGTTCAGAGTTCCTATCGCAAGACTTGCAGCAGCACAGGCAGTTGTAAACAACGAAAAATAATCAAACCTTATATAAACAGAACCGTCTGTCTTATGGCAGGCGGTTTTGAAATGCGGGCTGATATTTCATCTAATTAAACTGCGAGCCCTGCTCACCGTTCAGAGTTCCTGTCGAAAGGCTAACGGGCAGTATTTAAGGAAAAATCAATGGAGAGAGGCTACCGTAAGGGTGCTTATCGACCTTAATATCTCCGACCTTCAGCTCTCTTGTACCATTCGTCAACAAGTTTCCCCTCCCGCAATACCGAGCTTTACAAGCTGATGACGACCAAGTTCGGAGAGGTATAAAATGCAGAAATTGCGGTGTTCGTGTCGTATTGTGAGAGGTTAGAGAAAATAATCGTGTTAAGTAGTGCGAAAATTCAAGGAAATTTCATTGATTTTTACACGAATATCTGCTATACTATGTTCAGTACCTTTAAGGAGGACTGCTTATGTATAGAAAGATTATGGGCTTCTTGGAAGCGTGGAAAGAAAGCGAACACCGCAAGCCCCTTATTTTACAGGGCGCAAGACAGGTCGGAAAGACCTATTCCATTCTGGAGTTTGGGCGCACCCACTATGAAAATGTGGCATACTTCAACTTTGAAACCAATCCAAAGCTGAACGAAACCTTTGAGGAAAACATCAGCCCCGATTATCTGATACCGATTTTGTCCCATATCGCAGGTCAGACTATCGTAAAGGAAAAAACGCTGATAGTCTTTGATGAGGTGCAGCTCTGCGAAAGGGCGTTGACTTCACTCAAATACTTTTGCGAGGACGCTCCAGATTACCACATCATCGTCGCAGGCAGCTTGCTCGGCGTTGCAGTCAACAGAGCGAAATTCTCTTTCCCCGTAGGAAAGGTCGATATGAAAACGCTTTATCCTATGGATATGGAAGAATTTATGCTGGCTCTCGGTGAGAACGATTTGACAGAGCAGATTAAAAAGTGCTTCCACACCGACACGCCGCTGCCGTCTGCCTTGCACGACGCCGCAATGCAGCTTTACCGTCAGTACCTTGTGGTCGGCGGTATGCCGGAGTGCGTGATGCAGTTCGCAGAAACAAAGGATTATATCCTTATCCGCCATACGCAGGATACGATACTTGCAAGCTATCTCAATGATATGAGCAAGTATAACAGCTTGAATGAAATCAAGAAAACCAGACTTGCCTACGACAATATAACCGTTCAGCTCTCAAAGAAGAATACCCGTTTCCAATATAAACTGATTAAGAAAGGCGGAAGGGCTTCTGAATTTGAAAATGCCATTGAATGGCTTTGCTTGTCAGGAATTGCATCGCAGGTTTACAAGGTTGAGCAGGTTAAAAAACCTTTGGAAAATTACCGCAATATTGATGCATTTAAGATTTATGTATCGGATTTAGGTTTGCTTTGTGCAAAAAAAGATTTAGCAGCGAATGATATTCTTTATATGGTTGAGGAAATCAATGATTTTAAGGGCGGTATGGCTGAAAACTATGTTAATGTGCAGCTTACAATTAATGGCTACAATACTTACTATTGGGAGTCGGAGCGTGGGGCTGAAATTGATTTTATTATTCAGCGGGATGGCAGACTTATACCTATTGAAGTAAAATCTGCTGACAATACCAGAGCTAAGAGCTTAAAAGTATATATGGACACTTACAAACCTGATTATGCCATTAAACTATCTTCCAAAAACTTTGGATTTGAGGATAATAAGAAGATTGTTCCTTTATATGCTGCATTTTGTATTTGAAACTAATCTACACCAATACGTTAAATTTTTTATCGGATTTTTTCTCATTCACATAATCGAGAAAATCCATAACGTGAGGATTGGGCATGCGCCTATAGGAATAGGCAAAGCACACCTCACGTTTTTCTATTTCGGGGAGACCTGTATTGTATTCCACTAACAGTCCGTTACCCAGTTCTTTTTTAACAAATTCCTTGATGACACAGCCGATACCGATGCCTGTTTTGGCAAATTCTATAAGAAGTTCCATATTGTCGGTTTCCATAAGATTGAATTTTTCATAAAATCTGGCAGGAATATACCTGTCCACATATTGCCTGGTAAGATTTTCCTTATTAAGCATCATAAGGTTGGCATCATTTCTTTTTGCCATATTGGAGAGATATTCCCTGGTGGCAACAAAGGTATCGTGCATATATCCAAGACTTAAGCAGGAAAGGGCTGAATTATCAGGCTTGGCAATCAGACCGAGGTCAACGTGGTTCTGTTGGAGAATATCTGCGGTTTCCCTTGAGGAATGACATTCAATCGAAATACGTATGTGAGGATGGTCCTTGGTGTATAGGGAAAGATAGGGCAGAAGTATATATTTGCATAAGGTACTGCTGACACCGATTTTAATATGTCCCGTGCCAAGGCTGTTACGCTCTCTGATAACCGACTCGCCCTCATCGATATATTCAAAAGCATTTTTTATACGGT
>URGK01000044.1 GCA_900547295.1 uncultured Eubacteriales bacterium | reverse complement strand
GCTTGCCGTCTGCTATTGTTACAACTATGCTTTTCTCCATTGTATCATACGGATCTCCGCGCTTCAATGCCTTTTCCAGCAGCGCATTGGCATAGCGTAGCGCTCTGTTGGAGTACTCTTTGAAATGCCCTGACTGCGCTTCGATATCAAGGATAAGGCCGTTCTGGGTTTCTGCCATGATGTCCATTATGCCTTCCTTGCTCACGTCGCTTTGCCCTATGATTATAGGGTTAAGTATTCTGATGCGGGTTATAGGATCATCTTTTCTGTCAAGTATTGTATTGAGAAGCAATATCAGTGCTTTCTTTGACCTGTCGTTATCCTGCCCGAACACCGCTTTAAACACATAGTCGTCAGTAAAGCTGAAATTTTTTCTTCTTGTTGTTGTAAACTGTTCTGCAATATATGCTTTCATATCATTTGCTATACTCATTATCCTGTTCTCCCTAATTCCTTGATAAATGTATTTATGTAATAATATAACTGTATATCTCACAGCTATATATTACCAGCAGAAACATAGTATGTCAATGGATATTTCCTATTTTTTAGCTTATTATGTCTAATTTTTACATTTCATGTAGAAACAGATTCCATTCTCTGCCTTTTTCACATCTTTTCTCACCACCCCAAAAGGACAGGCAGTCCAACATTAAAGCGAACTACCTGTCGAATACCTTGATTCAGTTGTTTTAATATTTTAAGGTACATACTAAGATATATCCCGCTAAATCTCCTGAATAATGTACCTTGTTCAGACAGTTATTAATCCATACATTCTCTATTACCACCGCATCAAAAAACCGTCTGAGCTGAAACTTAATTCAGCCTAAACGGCTTATCTGTGCGCCTTTATATTTTTTCTATGGTACTATTTTACTACACCCCTGTTTTTACAGTCAATTCCTTTTTTATTTTTTTCTGTAATTTCCTTAATCCGTTGATATTTAAACATTTACAGTTCTCCTCTTGACAAAAAACAATATATAAAACCGGTAAAAGTTTTTCTCCCAAAAACAGACAGAACCTTTCGGTTCCGCCTGTCTGTCAGTATATATATTCTTTTATTCCACAGGGACGATCCAGCCTCTTGTATCGGCTTTCTCTCCTGTCTGAATTCCGTAAAGCTCATCGTAAAGCTTCTGTGACAGCTCTCCGATTTCATTGTTGTTTATAACAATGTGCCTGTCGTTCCAGTAAAGCTCTCCAACAGGTGAAATTACAGCAGCCGTACCTGTTGCAAATACCTCTTCAAGTCTGCCTTCCTCAGCAGCCTTGAACACATCTTCTATAGTGAACCTCACTTCATTTACCTTGTAGCCCCAGTCCTTCATTACGGTTATCATGGAGTCTCTTGTGATACCCGGCAGGATTGTGCCCTCAAGCGGAGCTGTATACAGCTCTCCGTCAATCTTGAAGAATGCATTTGATGTACCGATTTCTTCTACGTATTTGCCCTCTTTGGCATCAAGCCATAATACCTGATCGTATCCCATATCGTGAGCCTTCTGCTCAGCTATCATTGCAGCCGCATAGTTGCCTCCGATTTTGGCATAGCCTGTACCGCCCGGAGCCGATCTTACGAACTCGTTTTCAACATAAATCCTGGTAGGAGCAAGTCCGCTTTCAAAGTACGGTCCTACAGGACTGAGTATTATAATAAATTTGTATGTGTTTGAAGCCGCAACACCTAAGAATTTGTCTGTACCGATAATAAACGGTCTGATGTACAGTGCTGTATCCGGCTTCTGAGGTATCCAGTCCTTATCTACCGCAACAAGCTCCTTGATTGCATCAATGTACATCTGCTCGTCAATCTGCGGTATGCACATTCTCTTGTTGGTGTTGTTGGTTCTCTTTGCATTCATATCAGGTCTGAAAAGCTGAACCTTGCCCTCTTTGGTCTTGTAGGCCTTAAGCCCCTCGAACATTTCCTGTCCGTAATGGAAAACCACTGTTGCAGGGTCAAGTGCCAAAGGACCGTAAGGAACTATTTTGCCGTCATGCCATCCGTTTTCGGGATCATAATCCATAACAAACATATGATCTGTAAAAACTGTACCAAATCTAAGGCTGTCGGGATCCGGCTTCTGCTTTGGATTTTTGGTTAATTCTACACTAAATCTATTACTCATCTCTTTGTCCTCTTTTCCGTTTATTTAAGAACCGCGCCTGTATTGGCAGATGATACAAGTCTTGAATATCTCTCAAGCCACCCGCCCTTTACCTTAGGCTCAGGTTTTACATAATTTTTCTTTCTGTTTTCAAATTCTTCGTCTGAAACTCTGACATTTATTGAATATGAAGGGATATCTATATCTATGATATCTCCCTCCTGAACAAGTCCTATAAGACCGCCGTCAGCCGCCTCAGGGCTTACATGTCCTATTGATGCGCCTCTGCTGGCTCCGCTGAATCTGCCGTCGGTTATGAGAGCTACGGTCTTGTCAAGACCCATGCCTGCAAGCGCGCTTGTAGGGTTAAGCATTTCTCTCATACCCGGACCGCCTTTCGGACCCTCGTATCTTATTACAACAACCTGTCCGTCTTTGATGTCGCCTGCATATATTGCAGCTATGGCGTCCTCTTCGCTGTCAAATACTCTGGCAGGTCCTGAATGCACCAGCATTTCAGGCGCCACCGCGCTTCTCTTGACAACGCAGCCGTCCTTTGCGATGTTGCCCCACAGAATTGCTATTCCGCCGGTTTCACTGTACGGATTGTCTACAGGTCTGATTGCATCGTTGTTTAATATCTTGGCATCTGCGATATTTTCTCCCACAGTCCTGCCTGTTACCGTAGGAAGCTCTGTATCTATCAGTCCCTTTGAGGCAAGCTGAGCCATTACTGCAGGAACTCCGCCGCCGTTGTTAAGGTCGTGCATATGAGTTCCGCCTGCCGGCGCCAGATGACACAGGTTAGGAGTAACGCTGCTTATCTCGTTGAATACGTTAAGGTCGATATCAAGTCCCGCCTCATTGGCAATAGCCAGAAGATGCAGCACGCTGTTTGACGAACAGCCCAGAGCCATATCACAGGCAATAGCGTTTCTTACTGATTTCTCAGTGATTATATCTCTTGCCTTGATGTCTTTTTCGATAAGGTTCATAACCGCCATACCCGCATGCTTTGCAAGCATAATTCTCTTGCTTGTAACCGCCGGTATACTGCCGTTTCCCGGAAGCGCAATTCCGATGGCCTCGCACAGACAGTTCATACTGTTTGCGGTATACATTCCCGAACAGGAACCGCAGCCCGGACATACATTCTGCTCGTATTCCAGAAGTCCCTCATCATCTATAATGCCCGCCTTTCTTGCGCCTACAGCCTCAAACATCTTGGAAAGGCTGGTTTCAACGCCGTCTACAAGGCCCGACATCATAGGGCCGCCTGAACATACAACCGCAGGAATGTTCATTCTGACAGCTGCCATAACCATACCGGGAACGATTTTGTCGCAGTTTGGAACAAGCACGGCTCCGTCAAAGGCGTGAGCCATAATCATTGTTTCAACGCTGTCCGCTATAAGCTCGCGGCTTGCCAGTGAATATTTCATACCGATATGTCCCATGGCGATACCGTCGCACACGCCGATTGCAGGAACCATTATCGGAGTTCCTCCCGCCATTCGCACACCTGCCTTGACTGCTTCTGTAATCTTGTCAAGGTGCATATGACCCGGCACTATTTCACTGTGAGCCGAAACCACTGCAACCAGTGGTTTTTCCAGTTCCTCTTTTGTATATCCCATTGCATAGAATAAGCTTCTCATAGGGGCTTTTTCAACGCCCTCTGTGACCTGTCTGCTTCTTAAAGTCATTGTTTTCTCCTTTATTTTTTAAGCCAGCTCATCATTTTTCTTAATTCTGCGCCTACCTTGCAAAGCAGGTGATCTGCTTCTTTTCTTCTTGTTGCAAGGAATCTTGCCTTACCGCCTGCATTGAATTCCTGAATGAATTCGCTTGCGAAAGTACCGTCCTGAATTTCTGTAAGAACCTGTTTCATTTCTTTTCTTGTTTCTTCGGTTATAAGGCGTCTGCCTGTTCTGTAGTCGCCGTATTCAGCTGTATTTGAGATTGAATATCTCATCTTGTCAAAGCCGCCCTCATTGATAAGGTCAACGATTAATTTCATTTCGTGGATACATTCAAAGTATGCCATTTCAGGAGCGTAGCCTGCTTCAACCAGTGTATCAAAGCCTGCTTTCATAAGCTCTGTAACACCGCCGCATAATACAGCCTGTTCGCCGAAAAGGTCTGTTTCTGTTTCTTCTTTGAATGTTGTTTCAAGGATACCTGCTCTGCCTGCGCCGATGCCTGAAGCATATGCCAGTGCATAGTCCTTAGCCTTGCCTGAAGCGTCCTGATAAACAGCGATAAGACTAGGAACGCCCTTGCCCTCAACATACTGGCTTCTTACTGTGTGTCCCGGTCCCTTAGGCGCAATCATAATTACGTCAAGGTAAGCTGCCGGCTGAATCTGCTTGTAGTGAATGTTAAAGCCGTGTGCAAATGCAAGTACATCGCCCTCTTTCATATGCTTTGCAATCTGCTCGTTGTAAATCTTTGCAGCAAGTTCATCGGGAACCAGCATCATTACTACATCGCCGGCTTCTGCCGCTGCTTCGATATCCATAACCTTAAGTCCTGCAGCCTCAGCCTTTGCTGTATGTGATGAGCCCGGTCTTAAACCTACCACTACGTTTGCTCCGCTTTCTGCAAGGTTCATTGCATGAGCGTGTCCCTGGCTTCCAAAGCCTATAACTGCTACTGTCTTACCGTCTAACATTCCGAAATTGCAATCCATATCATAATACTTGTTTATCATTGTTCTGTTCTCCTTTTCTTTTTATACTTTATTTTTCGATACCGGTAATACCGGTTCTGCATATATCAACTATTTCATAATCCGAGAGCATATCCAGAAATCCGTCCAGCTTGTCGGGACTTCCTGTTATCTCTAAAACTATTGTTTCCTTTGTGAGATTTATAATCTTTGCTCTGTAGATATCGACGATTTCCTTAATCTCGCTTCGCTGCTCCTTGCCGGCGTTTATCTTAATCATCAGAAGCTCTCTGAAGAAGCTTTCTTTTTTGTCAAGGAGCTTGATGCCTCTGACAACCTCCAGCTTTTCGGTCTGCGACACTATCTGCTGAACTGTAATGGTATCTCCCGTAAACACAATGGTTATTCGTGATACATCCGGGTTGTTGGTTGCAGATACTGTAAGCGAATCGATATTAAATCCTCTTCTGCCGTAAAGACTTACAACTCGTGAAAGGACATTTGCCTTGTTATCAACATATATGCTGACTACTTCTCTTTTCATAGACATCTCCTCTCTTTCTATTCAAATATGGAATCATCAACTGTCATTCCGTTAGGTATCATCGGAAGAACTTTTTCGTTCTGCACGATGCGGCAGTCAATCCATACAGGACCCTCTGCCTTAAACGCCTTGTCGAGAGCCTGACAGAACTCGTCATAGGTTTCAGCCCTGTAGCCTGTACCTCCGAAAGCTTCAATCAGCTTTACAAAGTCTGTTTTTCTCTCAGGTGTTGTCTGAGAATATCTGCCGCCGTAGAAGTCTGTCTGCCACTGGTATACCATGCCCAGCACGCTGTTGTTCATTATAACCGTTATAATCGGCAGGTTGTTTGAAACCGCCGTACACGCCTCGTTTAAGTTCATATGGAAAGAACCGTCGCCTGTGAAGTGAATAACTCTCTTGTCGGGATTTCCGAACTGAGCGCCTATGGCAGCTCCGTATCCGAAGCCCATGGTTCCAAGACCTCCGCTTGTAAGGAAGTGTCTTGGCTTCTGGTGGTTTATGTACTGCGCCGACCACATCTGATGCTGCCCCACGTCTGTAACATATATTGCATCCTCTCCGGCCTTATCGCATACGGTCTGGATTATCTGCTGAGGATTAAGCACATCGTCATAGCCTGTAATCTTAAGCGGATGCTCTTGATTCCATCTGTTAATCTGTGCTATCCATTCTGAATGGTCCGCAGACTGTATTTCAGGAATGAGCTCCTCTAAGACCTCCCCGCAGTCGCCTACTATGGCATCATTTACTATAACGTTTTTGCTTACCTCACTCTTATCTATATCAATCTGAAGTATTTTTGCCTTTGATGCGAATTTCTTAGGGTTAAGCGCAACTCTGTCGCTGAACCTTGTACCTACCGCAAGCACCAGATCCGCCTCTGCAATGCATTTGTTGGCTGCATATGATCCGTGCATGCCCAGCATTCCGAAAGACCTATCGTCTGTAACGGGAACAGCTCCCGCTGCCATCATGGAATTTACCGCCGGAATGTCGGCTTTTTCCATAAGGCGCATAACCTCTTCGGAAGCCTCCGATGCGATAACGCCGCCGCCTAAGTAAAGCACCGGCTTCTCTGCTTTGTTTATATATTTTGCAAACGAGGCTATCTTTTTGTCAAGCTCCTCCTGCTGCACTTTTTTGAGTTCGCAGTTAGGTGCCGGCTGGTAATCAACCGTTGCCCCTGTAACATCCTTGGTGATATCTACAAGTACAGGTCCCTTTCTTCCCTCATTTGCTATTCTGAAGGCATTTCTAAGGGCGTCTGCCAGCTCGTCTGTCTTGTTTACAAAGTAACTGTGTTTGGTAACAGGGAATGTGATACCTGTTATGCAGGTTTCCTGAAACGCATCTCGGCCTATCAGGCTGTTTGCAACATTTGCAGTAATAATGACCATAGGAATGCTGTCCATATACGCCGTCGCTATTCCTGTGACCAGATTTGTTGCTCCCGGTCCGCTTGTAGCTAGGACGACGCCTGTTTTCCCCGTTGATCTTGCATATCCGTCAGCAGCGTGTGAGGCTCCCTGTTCGTGAGCTGTAAGTACGTGTCTTATTTTGTCTTTGTATTTGTACAGCGCATCATATATGAACAGTGCCGCTCCGCCGGGATAGCCGAATATAGTGTCTACATTATGCTCCAGCAATATCTCTACTGCCATTTCCGCACCCGTCATCTTCATGCCTTTTCCTCCTCATAATTTCATTTGACATCTATAATTATTATTTACCTGCAACAAAAAGTCAACCGTTTTTTTGTGTTTTAATTATAGTTTTTTGCATTTTTTTCACTTCTGCCACACTTTCATCCTTTTTTCTTCAATTTATATATAATAGAAAATTTTATCTGAAAATTCTCACACAATCCGTTCATTTTTATTAATATACGCACACAAACTTTTTTCGATTTTTTTGTTTTTTTATCACAATTTATTCTTGACAAGCCGCACTGTATGGTTTAAGGTATATGTAAATCAATAATTCAATACCAAAGACTTTGACGGAGAGAGTAATATTCCAGACAGAGCTCACAGCGAGCCGGGGACAGTGAGAGCCCGGTACAAGAAAGCCTGAATACGAAAATCACTCCTGAGTTGCAGACCGAAATTGTTTTTAAAGTAGGCTCTGACGGGTTCTCCCGTAACAGAGAAGGCATATGTTTGTATGCTGCACTTGTATTGGGTGGTATAGCGGAGATTTACCTCTCTGTCCCATTACGGGGCAGGGAGTTTTTATTTAGGAGGTAATTGATATGGCAGACAATATGGTTGAATTCAGATGGCACGGCAGAGGCGGACAGGGAGCAAAGACAGCCTGCCTGTTTCTTGCGGAGGCAGCCTTTAACTCGGGCAAGGACGTTCAGGGATTTCCCGAATACGGTCCCGAGAGAATGGGCGCGCCGATTACAGCCTACAACAGAATAGCCGATTCTCACTGCAAGGTACATTCAAATATATATTTTCCCGACTATGTGGTAGTGGTAGACGAAACCCTGCTCAATTCCGTAAACGTTACAAAGGGTCTCAGCACAGAGGGCGCGCTTATCATAAATACGGACAGATCTGCAGATGAGATAAGAAACGAACTGCTTGAAGAATATAAAGGCCCTATATATACAGTAGATGCCAAAAGGATTTCAGAGGAGGCTCTTGGCAGATATTTTCCAAACACTCCGATGCTTGCAGCCGCTGTAAAGGTCAGCGGAGTAATCAGACAGGAGCAGTTCATCAAGGATATGGAAGAGTCTTTCAGACACAAGTTCCCGGGCAAGCCCGAAATAGTGAACGGAAACATGAAGGCTCTCAGAGCCACACTTGCGGAGGTAGTTTAAAATGATAAAAACAAAAGCTGCAGAGATAAACGAAAAATCAACATGGCAGGAGCTTACCACAGGCGCCGAGATATATGAGGGCGCAACTTCTAAAATGGTCAATACGGGAGAATGGCGTGTAGACCGTCCGGTATTCAATGAGGACAAATGCAGACACTGCATGCTGTGCTTCCCGTACTGTCCGGACAGTTCGATTCCTGTAAAAAACGGCAAAAGACTGGACTTTGATTTCATGCACTGCAAGGGCTGCGGCATATGCGCGAAAGTATGCCCTTTCGATGCAATCACTATGGTTAAGGAGGGCAAATAAATGTCTGTAAGAGAAAGAAAATCCGGAAATGAAGCAGTAGCCATAGCTATGAGGCAGATAAATCCCGATGTTGTGGGTGCTTTCCCTATTACACCGTCAACGGAAATTCCCGAATATTTTTCAGGCTATGTGGCTGACGGTCTTGTGGATACAGGCTTTATCCCCGTCGAGTCAGAGCACAGCGCAATGTCAACCTGCATAGGCGCTTCCGCCGCAGGGGCAAGAGCGATGACCGCAACCTCCTCCTGCGGACTTGCATATATGTGGGAGCTGCTTTATGTATCGGCTTCCATGAGGCTTCCTATAGTTATGTCCGTAGTAAACAGAGCGCTGTCCGGTCCTATCAACATCAACAACGACCATTCGGACTCAATGGGCGCAAGAGATTCGGGCTGGATACAGATGTATGCCGAAACAAACCAGGAGGCCTATGATAATTTCATACAGGCGGTTCTGATTGCCGAAAAATGCAGACTTCCTGTTATGGCCTGTCAGGACGGCTTTATCACAAGCCACGGCGTATCAAACATAGAACTGCTTGAGGACGAAAAGGTCAGAGCCTTTGTCGGAGAGTACGAGCCTGACAACTTCCTGTTAAACAGTGAAAATCCTCTGGCCGTAGGTCCTTACGGAACCTCCCCTTACTATATGGAAGTAAAAAGAGCGCAGGCGCAGGCTATGAAAGACTCGATGCCTGTAATACTTGAGATAGGCAAGGAGTACGAAAAGCTTACAGGGCGCAAATACAGATTTTTTGAGGAATACATGATGGACGATGCGGATGTTGCTCTTGTGGTTATGGGCTCAAGCGCAGGCACAGGCAAGGAGGCTGTTGACAGACTCCGCGCAGAGGGTCGCAAGGTAGGTCTTATCAAGCTGCGTGTGTTCAGACCGTTTCCGAGAAGACCTCTTGCTGCTGCAATGTGCAAGGTAAAGGCTGTTGCAATAATGGACAAGGCCGAGAGCTTTTCAAACAGCGGCGGCCCGCTGTTCAATGAGGCAAGAAGTTCCCTTTACGATCTGCCCGACAGACCTTACGCAGTAAACTACATCTACGGTCTTGGCGGCAGAGATATAAGGGTTGAGGATTACTACGATATATATCAGGACCTCTACGACATTATAGACGAGGATGATCCGGGCGATGTATACAGATATGTGGGAGTAAGGGACTCCAGATACATAGATGCCGATCAGCGCATGATGAAAGAGGAATACCACAGAGGCGCTGCCAGAACATACGGCAGAGACAAAGAGAAATATGAGGTATAGGGCTATGACATACAACTTGAAAAAAGAAGCAGAAAAAAAAGAAAGACTTGCAGGCGGTCACAGACTGTGCGCCGGCTGCGGAGCAGGTATAACCGTAAGAGGCGTGCTGAGAGCTCTGGATCCTGAGGACAAGGCCGTTGTTGTAAACGCCACAAGCTGTCTTGAGGTATCAACCTTTATGTATCCGTATACCGCCTATGAGGACAGCTTCATTCACAGCGCCTTTGAAAACGCCGCTGCAACTGCTGCAGGTGTTGAAACAGCTTACAAGGTGCTGCAGCAGAAAGGCAAGGTAAAGGAAAACTTCAAGGTTATAGCCTTTGGCGGTGACGGCGGTACCTATGATATAGGGCTGCAGTCCCTTTCGGGAGCCATAGAGCGAAATCACGACTTCGTGTATGTATGCTATGACAACGAGGCATATATGAACACCGGCATACAGCGTTCCTCCTCCACTCCGAGATTTGCCGATGCAACCACCTCACCCGCAGGAAGCAAGCTGCCGGGCAAGCAGCAGAACAAAAAAGACCTGACGGCAATCATTGCCGCTCACGGTTCCCCTTATGTCGCACAGACCGCATTTATCGGCAATATGGGCGACCTCCACGAAAAATCCAGAAAAGCCATATATACAGAGGGAGCAAATTTCCTCAACGTGCTGTCGCCGTGTCCGAGAGGCTGGAGATACAATGCCGCCGATATAGCTCATATAAGTAAGATGGCTGTAGATACATGCGTATGGCCTCTGTTTGAAATCGAGGACGGTGTGTACCGTCTGACCTATGAGCCAAAGAAGAAGCTGCCTGTAGAGGAATTCCTGAAGCTGCAGGGAAGATTCAGCCATATGTTTAAAAAAGGCAGCGAATGGATGATAGAAGAAGCCCAGAGTTACGTGGACAGGAAATGGGAGCAGCTGCTTAACAAGTGCAGATAATAAAAAGGGGGCTGTCGCATTAACGGGAACAAACCGTTAGGGCGATGAGCCCTTTTTTTATCTTCTGTCTACAAGGTGTATAGCGGTATATCTATAAGCCCCTCGCTTTCTTTATAATCAGCCATGGAAATTCTCACAGCCTTTTCCGGAGAATACTTCTCTCTGTAGGTTTTAAGACTTTTGGCTTTAAGATTGATTTCAGCCTTCACCTCTATCGGAATTACTCTCTGCCCGTCATCGACAAGAAAATCAATCTCACAGCTGCCTCTCTCATTTGTATAATAATATATACCTATATCTTCTTCGGCTTTTAGCTGCTGCAGCACATACTGCTCTGTCAGAGCACCTTTAAATTCAACAAAAAGGCTGTTTCCTTCCAGCAGTATTTTAGGACTTATCCCTGTCATACATCCCAGCAGGCCCACATCAACGATAAACAGCTTAAATGATTTCAAATCCTCGTACGCCTTGAGAGGCAGATGCGGAACCTTTACTCTGCTTACCTTATGCACAAGTCCGCAATCAGACAGCCACATTATAGCTGTTTCATATTCCTTGGCTCTTGCTCCCTCTCTTACAAGTCCGTAAACAAATTTTCTGTTTTCTTTTGCCAGCTGTGAGGGTATGGAATTCCACACCATTCGTATTCTCGGAACTGTTCCCGCAGGCGCATGCTTTGAAAAGTCCTGTTCATAAGCGCTCAATATGCGTTTTTGTATGTCTCTCACCTCTTCAAAATCTTTTTCCGAAATGAAACTCTGTACCGCCTCAGGCATCCCGCCTACAAAATAGTATTGTTTGAGCATAGTAATATATTCCTGCTTAAATGCTTGCATCATTTTGCAGTCTTTATCCTTTATCAGCTGCGCATACTGCTCTCTGCCTGCCGCCATAAGAAATTCTCTGAAAGAAAGAGGATACAGCCTGACAAATTCCACCTTGCCTACAGGAAACGAAGTACCGCTGTGCAAAGCTATTCCCAGAAGCGATCCGGCACATACTATATGATACTGCGGAGCGTCCTCACAGAAGTATTTAAGAGCAGACAAGGCTCTCGGAGCCTCCTGAATTTCATCAAAAATAATGAGGGTATTATCAGAGTCTATTTTGCTTCCGGAATAAATCTCAAGCATTTTTATAATTCTGTCAGGATTAAGATTTTCGGAAAACAAATCCCCTGCTCTTTTATCGGCGTCAAAATTTATATAGACGGTTTTTTCATATTCCTGTCTGCCGAATTCCTTCATAAGCCAGGTTTTGCCCACCTGTCTTGCGCCCTCTATTACCAGAGGTTTTCTTGATTTTTTGTTTTTCCATTTTTTAAGATTTTCAATTGCAGCTCTGTACATATGCCCACCTCATTTAATCTTTCTGCCTTTATTATACCCACCCGCTACACTTTTTACAACGAAAAAGTGCGACTTATTACATTTTTTACAGCGAAAAATGCAATATGCCGCACCGTTTTAACAAATCTGATATTATGCCTTACCTTTGATATAGTCCACAAACTGCCTTGCGCATCTGCCGGATACATCACCATGGCGTATCTGCCATGCATTGGCTTCTTTATGAAGCTGCTCCTTATCCATGGCAACCCCCTCGCTTTCGGACAGCTCGTCTATGATTCTGTAGAACTCGTCCTTAGACGGCTTGCCGTAGTAAATCTGAACGCCAAACCTGTCTGCAAGGCTCAGCTTTTCTTCCATGCTGTCGCCTCTGTGAAGCTCTCCCGTATGCTCCATATCGTTTCTGTCATCCCACGTTTCCTTGATAAGGTGTCTCCTGTTTGAGGTTGCATATATAAGGATGTTTTCGGCCTTTGACTCAAGTCCTCCCTCTATTACAGCCTTGAGGTATTTGTATTCCGTTTCAAAATCCTCAAAAGACAGATCGTCCATATATATTATAAATCTGTAGTTTCTTGTTCTGATTGCGGAGATTATCCTTGAAAGCATCTTCATCTGATGTCTGTAAACCTGAATAACTCTGAGGCCGTCCGGCCAGAACCTGTTGGCAACAGCCTTGATGCTGGTGGACTTGCCTGTACCCCTGTCGCCATAAAGCAGCACGTTGTTTGCGGGCTTTCCGTCCACAAATGCCTTTGTGTTCCCAAGCAGTCTCTGTTTCTGGACCTCATATCCTACAAGATCCTCCAGTACAACATCATCCATGCTTTTTACGGGCTCAAATTCGAGTATATCCTCTCTGTCTGAAATACGAAACGCTCTGTTAACTCCGAATATGCCTGCGCCGTATTCTCTGTAAAAATCTGATACAACAGTAAAGAATTCATCCGGATCCTCTGCATTTTCAAGCTGCACCCGAAGTTCCCGGACACTTTTCATCACATACGGATTGTACATAAGCGATGGTTTCTCCACCGCCTTGTAATCACACAGAATTGAGAAACAGTCTGTTCCCAGTTCTCTTTCGATTTCACTGAAATCAAATCTGAAAAGCTTCATAAAAATCTCAAAATCGTGCTTTGCAAAGGAATTGACACTTCCCTCTATAGCTCCTCTCCTCTCGCACGAGGCGCTGAATGAGTTTTCCGAGTTTATGAGGTAGTATGTCAGATAGCTTGTCCACAGATTCTCATCAAAAGCATATGCGGTTGATATATCGAGAATTTTTCTTACTATATTATATGCATCTTTTACAAGCTCTGATTTTTCTTTGACTCCGTTGTCGTAATTTCTGAAAAGCTCTCCCATTTCATAAAGTATGGAGCTTTCGCTTCTGTCCGAATAGATTATAAGGTGGGATAAATATCTGTACATAAACATCTCTTCTTTCTTTTTGTGTTGTATACCTATGTTATATCAGATTTTTTGTTATAAATCAATAATTTTTTCTTGACTTTAATATATCAGCTATGTATAATCTAACTATAGTTCAAAATCGATGACCGGAAACCAGTAAGTTAAGACAAACCTTACAGAGAGCTGCGGCATGGTGAGAGGCAGCAGGCAGACATTAACCGAATTCCTTCCGAACAGATGCACGCTGAAGGCAAACGCTTGTAGGCGCCGCCGGCAGACAGCCGTTACCTGTCAGGGCATGATAGTGCCCGCAAAGGTCATTGTCGTGAGGCAATGATGAACTGAGGTGGTACCGTGAAATATTTCACCCTCTGCAATCAACAGCAGAGGGTTTTTATGTTTTCGCCCTCAAATTCAAAAAAGGAGACTAAATATGACCAATAACTACTACCAGAAACATATTGAAACCATGCCGGTGGAGGAGCTTCAAAAACTCCAGTCACAAAAACTCGTAAAACAGGTACAGCATGTTTACGACAATGTTCCCTACTACAGAAATCTGATGGACGAAAAAGGCGTCAGACCTGAAGATATAAGAGGGATTGAGGATCTTCACAAGCTGCCTTTCATTTCCAAAGCCGATCTCAGGGACAGCTACCCTGACGGAATGCTGGCAGTACCAAAATCAGACTGCGTCAGAATTCACTCAACCTCAGGCACAACAGGCAGACGTGTGGTCGCATTCTATACACAGCATGATATAGATTTATGGGAGGACTGCTGCGCAAGGGCTATTGTGGCAGCAGGCGGCTCCGGAGATGACGTATGCCATATATGCTACGGCTACGGTCTGTTTACAGGCGGCGCCGGACTTGACGGAGGCTCACATAAAGTAGGCTGTCTGACACTCCCCATGTCATCAGGCAATACAGACAGGCAGATACAGTTCATGAATGATATGCAGGCAACAATTCTGTGCTGCACCCCTTCATATGCCGCATATATAGCTGAAAGCATGGAGGAAAAGGGTATTAAAAACAACACTCTCAAGGCAGGTATTTTCGGAGCTGAGCCATGGACTGAGGAAATGAGACATTCCATAGAAAAAAGCCTCGGAATCAAAGCTTATGATATATACGGACTTACAGAAACAAGCGGTCCCGGCGTTGCATTTGAGTGCTGCGAGCAAAACGGCATGCATATAAACGAGGACCACTTCCTTGCCGAAATTATAGATCCCGATACAGGCGAAGTGCTTCCCGAAGGCAGTGTCGGCGAGCTTGTCTTCACATCACTTGACAAGGAGGCTTTCCCTCTGCTCAGATACCGTACAAGAGACCTGTGCGTATTGAGCAGGAAAAAATGCTCCTGCGGCAGAACTTTCATCAAAATGTCCAAACCGCTTGGCAGGAGCGACGATATGATGATTATAAGGGGGGTAAACGTCTTCCCTTCACAGATCGAAACTGTTCTGCTGAACGAAGGTTACACGCCTAACTATCAGATCGTGCTTGACAGAGTTAAAAACACCGACACCTTTGATATCAATGTAGAGCTCAGTGCCGGACAGTTCTCGGATACGGTCAGAGAAATAACAGCCCGCGAGAAAAAACTTGCATCTGCAATCAAAGGCATCCTGGGTATCAGCCCCGATGTGCATCTTGTTACGCCTAAAACAATCGCAAGAAGCGAGGGCAAGGCTGTCAGAGTAATTGATAAAAGAAAACTTCACGATTAGGAGGTAAAGCAATGGCTATTAAACAGTTATCGGTTTTCGTCGAAAACAAAGAAGGAAAATTAAGAGAAATAACAGATATACTTGCAAAAGCGGGTATAGATATAAGGGCGCTGTCTATTGCTGACACAAGTGAATTCGGAATACTGCGTCTGATCGTCAGAGATCCCCATAAAGCAAAGGCGCTGCTTGAAAAAAACGGATTTGTCGCAACCATCAACGATGTTGTAGGCGTTGAGATAAACGACAGGCCCGGCGGTCTTGCCGAGATAGTCAGGCTGTTTGCCGAAAGAGATATAAATATGGAATACATGTACGCTTTTCTCACCCGCACAGAAAACAAGGCTTATCTTGTTGTCAGAGTTGATGACGCTTCGGAAGTGGAAAACCTGCTTGAATCTGAAAAAATACGAATTCTGACTCCGGCGGACATTGACAATATGTAATTTTGTTGCTGTATAATATATCAGCACAAAAAATATTGTGTTTTTTCACAAAAATATATTGACTTACCGGACAAAACGGTATAGAATAATCGTATCAGTTAAGAAGAAAGGAGAAATTTAATGTTATTACTACTCTTATGCCTCACTTGTGATTCATAATTATATAGCATTAGACATTCTCAACACTTTTTTAAGATTCTCTTTATATTTTATTATACATTCAGCCTTGTTTCTGATTTAATGTTGGGAACAGGGCTTTTGTTTTATACGAAAGGACTTTTTATTATGGCAAGCGATAACATCAAAGGAATGAAAAATCATACTAAATACGAGGTCGGATATTTTATGCCTCCCGTCCCGTCATACGACTGGGTTAAAAAAGACCATATGGACAGGCCGCCTATCTGGTGCAGCGTAGACCTGCGCGACGGCAATCAGGCCCTTATAGTTCCAATGAGCCTTGAAGAAAAACTGGAATTCTTTGAATATCTGTGTCAGCTGGGTTTCAAGGAGATAGAAGTGGGATTTCCTGCTGCCTCAGAAACTGAATATGAATTTCTTCGTACATTAATAGAAAAAAATCTCATACCCGATGATGTGACAATACAGGTACTGACACAGTCAAGGGAGCACATAATCGACAAGACTTTCAAGTCCCTTGAGGGCGTCAAAAACGCAATAGTCCACCTGTACAACTCCACTTCTGTGGCGCAAAGAGAGCAGGTTTTCAGAAAATCAAAGGACGAAATCAAAAAAATAGCGACAGACGGAGCAGAGCTTGTCAAAAAATATGCGGACAGCTTCCCGGGAGACACACACTTCACATTCGAGTATTCCCCTGAAAGCTTTACAGGCACAGAGGTTGATTACGCGCTTGAGGTGTGCAATGCAGTTATCGACATATGGCAGCCGTGTCCCGAAAGAAAAACAATAATCAATCTTCCTGCAACAGTTGAGATGTCAATGCCTCACGTATATGCCTCACAGGTTGAATACATGAGCAAAAACCTCCACTGCAGAGAAAACGTAATCGTATCGCTGCATCCTCACAATGACAGAGGAACCGCAGTTGCAGACTGCGAGCTTGGCATGCTGGCAGGCGGCGACAGAGTTGAGGGCACACTGTTTGGAAACGGCGAGCGTACAGGCAATGCCGATATACTTACAGTTGCCATGAACCTGTTTTCACACGGCGTAGATCCGCAGCTTGACTTCTCGGATATGCCTAAGGTCGTTGAAATGTATGAAAAATTTACAGACCTCAAGGTCAGCCCTCGTCAGCCTTACGGCGGCAGTCTGGTATTCGCCGCATTCTCAGGCTCACATCAGGACGCTATTGCCAAGGGAATGCACCATATTGAAACAAATCACCCTGACAAGTGGTCGTGCCCTTACCTGCTGATAGATCCGCATGATGTAGGCAGAGAATACGAGGCCGATGTAATCAGAATAAACAGCCAGTCCGGCAAGGGCGGCGTGGCCTATGTACTTGAAACAAACTACGGATACGATATTCCTAAGAAGATGAGAGAGGAAATCGGCTATCTGATGAAGCATATATCAGACGAAGCTCACAAGGAGCTGTCCCCTGCTGAAATCCACAGGATATTCCAGCAGCAGTATGTCAACAGAAAAGATAAAATCAGCATAGAGGATGCTACCTTCTCCAGAGGAGAAAATGATATAATGAAGGTAAGCATAGAGGCTACCATCTACGGAGAGCATCTCTCACTCAAGGGCGAGGGAAACGGCAGACTCGACGCTGTTACCACAGCTCTCAGAAGCAGCCACTACAGTCTGGAATACGACTTCGTAACATATCACGAGCACGCGCTTGAATCAGAGTCAAACTCAAGAGCCGCATCATATGTTGCAATCTCCAAAGATGGAGAAACATTCTGGGGCGTAGGCATACACAACGATATTATCTATGCATCTATAAATGCTCTTATCAGCGCTATCAACAGAGCATTCTAACAAGGAGGAAATTATTATGGGAATGACAATGACACAAAAAATTCTTGCGGCGCACGCAGGGCTTGATCAGGTTAAAGCCGGACAGCTTATTGATGCAAAGCTTGATATGGTTCTGGCAAATGATATTACTGCCCCTGTTGCTATTAACGAATTTGAAAAAGCAGGATTTACCGAGGTTTTCGATAAATCAAAGATAGCTCTTGTAATGGACCATTTCACACCTAACAAGGACATCAAGGCTGCGCAGCAGTGTATGCAGACAAGAATTTTCGCAAGAAAACACGAAATAGTTAATTTCTATGATGTGGGCAATATGGGTATTGAGCATGCCCTGCTTCCTGAGCTTGGTCTTGTCAAGGCAGGCGACTGCATTATCGGAGCCGACTCCCATACCTGTACATACGGAGCTCTCGGAGCGTTCTCAACAGGTGTAGGCTCTACTGATATGGCCGCAGGTATGGCCAGAGGCACCGCGTGGTTTAAGGTTCCGTCCGCAATCAAGGTGGAGCTCAAAGGCAAGCTAAATAAATATGTTTCGGGCAAGGACGTAATCCTGCATCTTATCGGAACTATCGGCGTTGACGGCGCATTGTACAAATCCCTTGAATTTATGGGCGAGGGTCTGTCCTCACTTTCAATGGACGACAGACTGTGCATTGCAAATATGGCTATAGAGGCCGGCGCCAAAAACGGCATATTCATGGTTGATGAGGTAACAGAAAACTATATGAATGGCAGAGTAAACGGAGAGTACAAGGTTTATGCTCCCGATGATGACGCAGAGTATGCGCAGACTGTAACAATTGATTTATCCTCGCTTAAATCAACAGTTTCATTCCCTCACCTGCCTGAAAACACAAAGACAATAGACAATGTAGGCGATGTTAAAATAGATCAGGTTGTAATCGGCTCCTGCACCAACGGCAGAATTGAAGATATGGCTACGGCAGCCGAAATTCTTAAAGGTAAAACAGTTGCAAGAGATGTAAGATGTATCATAATTCCTGCAACCCAGAAGATATACAAGGAATGTATAGCAAAGGGCTACCTTGACATATTCATTGATGCAGGCTGCGTTGTATCAACTCCTACCTGCGGACCATGTCTTGGCGGACATATGGGTATACTGGCAGAGGGTGAGCGCTGCGTTGCAACCACCAACAGAAACTTTGTAGGCAGAATGGGACATACCAAATCAGAGGTATACCTTGCAAGCCCTGCAGTAGCCGCTGCATCAGCAGTAACAGGAAAAATCTCAGATCCCAAGGAGGTAATGTAGCAATGAAAGCACAAGGTTTTGTTCATAAATACGGAGATAATGTGGATACAGACGTAATAATCCCTGCAAGACATTTAAACACAGCAGACCACAAGGAGCTTGCATCCCACTGTATGGAGGATATAGACAGGGAATTTGTAAACAAGGTTAAGGACGGCGACATTATGGTCGCAGGCTGGAACTTCGGCTGCGGCTCCTCAAGAGAGCACGCCCCTATCGCTATCAAGGAATCGGGAATTTCCTGCGTTATAGCCAAATCCTTTGCAAGAATTTTTTACAGAAACTCAATTAACATCGGACTTGCTATTTTAGAATGTCCTGAAGCGGCAGAGGCTATCGAAGCGGGCGATGAGGTTTCTGTGGATTTTGAAACAGGAACCATAAAGGATATAACTAAGGGTACTGAATACAAGGCAATGCCGTTCCCTGAATTTATAAATAACATTATTAAGTCAGGTGGACTGCTTAATTCTATCAAATAGGAGGTTGTTATGAAATACAATATAGCTGTAATACCCGGCGACGGCATAGGCCCTGAGGTTATAAACGAGGCGATTAAGGTTCTCGACGCCGTAGGCGGCAAATACGGTCACGAATTTAATTACACACAGGTTCTTGCAGGCGGCGCTGCAATAGATGCTGCGGGCGAATGTCTGCCGCAGGAAACAATAGATATTGCAAAAAAAAGCGATGCTGTGCTTCTCGGCGCAGTAGGCGGTCCTAAATGGGACTCCCTGCCAGGTGACAAAAGACCTGAAAGAGCGCTGCTTGGAATAAGAAAAGAGCTGGGACTGTTTGCAAACCTGCGCCCTGCAATAATGTTTGACGAGCTCAAGGACGCCTGCCCTATCAGACCTGAAAAGGTAGAGGGCGGTCTTGATCTTCTGGTAGTAAGAGAGCTTACAGGCGGTATATACTTCGGTGAAAGAGGCTACAAGGATACCAATATGGGCAAGGCAGCCTATGACATAGAGCAGTATTCAGAGGGCGAAGTAAAGAGAATTGCAGAGGTTGCCTTTGATATGGCAATGAAGAGAAACAAAAAGGTTACAAGCGTTGACAAGGCCAATGTCCTTGAAAGCAGCAGACTGTGGAGAAAAACAGTTGCAGAGGTCGCAAAGAATTATCCTGAGGTTGAGCTTGAGAATTTCTATGTGGACAATACCGCAATGCAGCTTGTATATAACCCGAAGCAGTTTGACGTAATCGTTACAAGCAATATATTCGGAGATATTCTTTCAGATGAGGCAAGTATGATTACAGGATCTCTCGGAATGCTTCCGTCGGCTTCTCTTGCAGAGGGCAATTTCGGTATGTACGAGCCTGTTCACGGCTCTGCGCCTGATATTGCAGGCACCGGCAAGGCAAACCCTATGGCTACAATCCTTTCGGCAGCTATGATGCTCAAATACACATTCGGTCTGTCAGACGAGGCTGACGCCATCGAAAACGCCGTAAAGAAAACACTTGCCGCAGGCTACAGAACTCCTGATATAATGTCTGAGGGCAAACTTCCTGCCACTACAGAGCAGATAGGAGGCCTAATAGTGCAGAACATATAAACAAATCAAGCACAGAGGTTAATGGCCCCTGTGCTTTTGTCTTTTCTTTTCCTGATGTATCAGAAGCTTCTTTTGTTTTTCGGCCTCTTTCTGTTCTTTGGAACGCTTTTTCTTCTCCAGCTTGTTTTGCTCTCTTGCAAGGCTTATCGCCTGCTGCGCCTTGGTGCTGATGCTTCTTTGCTTCATAGCCCTGCTTATCTCGCGCTGCATTCGCTTGGGATTTACTCTGCGCTCATTTAGAGCCTCACCGGATACAGCCGGGCTGAATTTCAGCCTCCGCCAGTTTTTCCTCATAAACTCTGCAACATCATAATTCTTAGGCTCGGCTCCGAATACAATTCTGCAAACCTCATACCGACTTCCTGTCTGCCGTTCGTAAAGCCCTATCCAGAAAGGGTCCTCAAAAATAACTGTAAGCTTGCTTGTCGTCTTTTCCATCAGAAAATCCTCCTTAATTATGTGATTACAGAGAACGGACAACCAAGGAGGCAGGTTACTGACACCGTAAGGTGCGTCCGGACTACCAACCGGAGCTGTGTTTTTATCTCTGCATTAATATTGTATCATACGATTGCACAAAGAACACAGCAAAAGTTTCAACCATATTGACTTGTGACTAAATTAAAGGCACAATATAACCACACAAAGGAGGTTTTATTATGCAGATTATTCCTATGCGCGCATTAAAAGATACAGTAGATATAGAACGCCGCTGCTCTGAGGAAAACGGCCCCGTATTTGTAACAAAAAACGATTACGGACGCCTCGTGGTTATGGATATTGAATACTATGAAAGAACCATACGGAAAATATACGAAGCCAAGATGATAATAGAAGGCATTGAGGATGTCAAAAAGGGGCGTGTTTCAGACAGCAAATCTGTTATTGATAATATAAGGAGCAGATATGTACTCTAAACATTCTTATATGCCCGATGAGTCAAACAGCAGAATACTAATTCTGCGAATACTTTACAGCAGACGTAATTTAAGTGAAATTATAGCTGAAATCAATACATATTAAAAGCGCGGTCACCCACGCTTTTTTACTTTCCTATTTC
>URGK01000043.1 GCA_900547295.1 uncultured Eubacteriales bacterium | reverse complement strand
CGAAGTGCGCGTGATTGTGTGCAAATCCGTCCCAACGCTCCTCGGGGAAGTCGCCCTGTATACGCATTATTTCGCCCGCCGCTTCAAGCTGTCTCAGATTTCTGTAAACCGTGGCGAGACCGACGTCGGGGATTTCCTTTTTCACGTTTTCGTAAATCCAGTTCACCGACGGATGCGAGCGCGTACTCCTTAAAACTTTTAATATTGTTTCGCGTTGTTTGGAATAGTTCATTTTTGCCTCAAAACGATAATCACTATCATTATTGTAACATATTTTTCGGATATGTCAACAAAAAATGATAGTGATTATCAATTTTTTTGAAAAATATTTATTTTTTCTTCAAGATAACGAACGCGCCGGCCGGAACGTCCACGACGTCTTTATATTTCTTATTATTGTTAAAGAAACTCTTCAGCAGTTTCTCGGCATTCTTTTTAGCATTATTAATAAGACCTTTTGCAACTGCATCCTTCCTGCCTCTTTCAGTAAGATCCTTACGTGATTCCATTTCCTCAGCAAAGGTTATAGGGGAAAAAATACTTTCTTTTTCATAATAAACTTTACCTGAATCTTCATCTATATAGCAATCTGTAACCCTTGGAGCAGGCATAGAAACTCTAATCTTTTCTGCTCCCTCTTTCCATCGAATTTTACTGAAATCCAAGCCTGCTTTTACTACTACATCATAGCTGTATATGTATTTGCTCTCCGTAAAAGGAATTTTCACTCCGAAGATTTTTCTGGGATCATCAATTGTTCCTATTACTGTTGTATAAGCAACCTGTGTATCCAATTCTCCTATATCCTCAAAGCCTATTTTTATAGTTTTGCTTTCCGTTTCAAAATAATTACTTACTATTGAAATGGCACCGGCTATTACTAATATTATAAGTAGAATAAATATTGCTACTTTTACTCTTTTTTTAAATTTTGCCATTTTAGACTTTTTTTCTGTTTCTGTTAATTCACTCATATACTTCCACCTCTGTTTTATTCATTGCACTATATTAATCATATCTGTATTAAAGTTGTTTATCTATCCACTCCCTGCTGCAAATAGAAGCTTACCTTCTATATTTTCATTTCTTCACGCAATCCTTCCTTTGCAAAATACGCATGCTCCAGACTTGCTCATATGCTTCTTTCTATATCAATGCGTGCAGCTTCATCATGTACCTGTAATAAAGTCCTATAATGTGACCATGATAAACATGCATTAGCTTTTTATGTTCTAATTAACAATCTAAAACAAATATTGTCAGTCTGCTTTAGGTATAAGCTAATTATATCATATCCCATTAACCTTTTCATCCGAATTCTGCGCCGCATTTCGCCGCAATATAAAAGACCGCCGAAGCGGTCTTTTAGTCCACATTAAAGCTGTTTATCTATCCAAGCTCTACCATTCTGTAGGTTTTCTTGCCTTTCTTGACGAGAAGTTTGCCTGCATCATCAAACATATCTGCAGTAATCATCATCTTAGGATCTGTAACCTTGCTGCCGGCGATTTCAAGACCGCCCTGCTTGATAGTTCTGAAACCCTCTGAATTTGTAGGAACAACTCCGATTTCTCTGATAAGGTTTACAACGCCCATACCTTCTCCTTCGAAATTCGCCTTGTCCATTGTTACCGCCGGAATATTATCAAGAGCAGCTCCTCCTGAGAATGCTGCTTTTGCGCCCTCCTGAGCCTTTGCTGCCGCTTCTTCTCCGTGAACAAGCTTGGTAACCTCAAATGCAAGGATTTCCTTTGCCTTGTTGATTTCCGCGCCTTCAAGCGCTGAAAGTCTTTCTACTTCCTCCATAGGTAAGAAAGTAAGCATCCTGAGGCATTTGTTTACGTCGGCATCGTCTACATTTCTCCAGTACTGATAAAATTCAAACGGTGAAGTCTTGTCTGCATCAAGCCACAGAGCACCTTTCTGAGTCTTACCCATTTTCTTGCCTTCGCTGTTTGTAAGAAGTGAGAAAGTCATACCGTAGTAGTTGTCCTTGCCTAAAAGTCTTCTTGCCAGATCCGCACCAAACAGGATATTGCTCCACTGGTCGTTGCCGCCGAATTCTATTTTGCAGTCCAAGTCTCTTGCAAGCGCATAGAAGTCGTATGACTGCAGCAGCATATAGTTGAATTCAAGAAAAGACAGGCCCTTTTCCATTCTCTGCTTGAAGCATTCTGCTCTGAGCATTGCGTTTACTGAAAATCTGCTGCCTATGTCTCTTATGAATTCAAGATAGTTAAATCCAAGAAGCCAGTCTGCATTGTTGACACAGATTGCCTTGCCTGTTTCAGGCTCTTTGTTGTATGAGCCCTTTTCAAGAACGCTTCCCGAAGGAACGTATTTCCATTCTTCATCGAATTCGATAAATCTGTCAAACAGCGCCTTGAATTTGAGTCCGTTTTCTCTGATTGTATCCTGAGTCATCATCTGTCTCATATCAGATCTTCCGGAAGGGTCGCCTATCATAGTTGTACCGCCGCCTATAAGGACTACAGGTGTATGTCCGTATTTCTGCATGTACATCATAATTATAACCTGCATGAAGTGTCCTACGTGAAGACAGTCTGCAGTAGGGTCAAATCCGATATAGAATTTGATTTTCTCTTCTCCCAGAAGTTTTCTTATTCCCTCATCATCAGTGGTCTGTTCTATAAAACCTCTTTCTTTGAGAACGTCATAGACGTTATCATATTTACTAACATTATCAGGTATGTGATTCATTTTTTCTGTTTCCTCCGTAATTTTCTCTGTCTAACGCTCCTCAGGCAGCATTAACATCTCTGGGTCTGTTAACAAAGAGTGCGGGATCTGTACACTGTTTCATTATTTCGTACCGAATATTCTGTCGCCTGCATCTCCGAGTCCCGGAACTATATAAGCGTTTTCGTTTAGTTTTTCATCCTTGGCTGCGATGAATATATCAACATCAGGGTGAGCCTTCTGCAGAGCTTCAATTCCCTCAGGTGCAGCGATAAGGCACATAAAGATGATGTCCTTGCCGCCTCTTGCCTTTACAAAATCAATAGCCGCAGCAGCAGATCCGCCTGTTGCAAGCATAGGGTCAACTACAAATATCTGTCTCTTATCTATATCTGCAGGCAGTTTGCAGTAGTATTCTACCGGCTCGTGAGTTTCAGGGTCTCTGTAAAGTCCAACATGACCTACCTTGGCATTAGGTACAAGCTCAAGCATACCGTCTACCATTCCGAGTCCCGCTCTTAAAATAGGAACGATTGCTATGTCCTCGCCCTTGAGCATTTTAACTGTAGTCTTGCAGATTGGAGTTTCGATATCAACCTCTTCCAAAGGAAGCTGTCTTGTTGCCTCATATCCCATAAGCATTGCAATCTCTTTTACCAGCTGTCTGAAATCCTTAGTTGATGTGTCTGTCTTTCTGATTATTGCTGTCTTGTGCTGAATTAACGGATGATCAAATACATAAACTTTACCCATTTTGCTACCTCCATAGTATTTATAATTAACTACATATTATTAAGCATATCAACTCTTCTCTGATGTCTGCCGCCCTCAAACTCTGTATCAAGCCATGCCGCTGTGATTTCAAGAGCTGTCTTTTCATCAGTTGTCCTGCCTCCCATTGCAAGCATATTTGCATCGTTGTGTCTGCGCGTCATCTCTGCCATATGCACGTCTGTACATAATGCACATCTGATTCCCTTAACTTTGTTTGCGGCAATTGATATTCCTATCCCTGTGCCGCAGCACACAATGCCTCTGTCTGCTCTGCCGTCTGCAACGGCCTCTGCCGCCGCTTTGCCGAATACCGGATAATCAACCGACTCCTCTGAGTCTGTACCCATGTCCAGAACCTCTATATTTCTCTCTGTCAGATATTTTTTAACTGTTTCCTTGAGGGCGTATCCGCCGTGATCTGAAGCTAAAGCTATTTTCATTTTGTTCTCCTATACTTTTACTATATTATATCCTGCCGATTTGAGCATTCTGTTCATTACCGCAAAGCCGACTCCGTCTATATCCGAAAGCGCCCCCGCAAGTATCAGGTCCACATTCTCCTTGTCAAGCTCTCTGAGTCTTGCAAAGAAGTCGTGAGCCGCCTCTATGAAAGCCTTTTCTTCAAAGAGGATTACTCCCACCTTGTTGCCAAGCTGCTCGTTTAGCCCCTTTAATCTTTCGATTTCTTTTTTGACCTTGTCCCTCTGGCCCTCGAGTACAACCATATCTGCCTTAGGCGCATAGTGCTTGTATTTCATTCCGGGCGCTTTAGGTTTAAGGCTGCCGTCTGTGCTTTGTTTTAAAACAGCAGGATCTATCTCGACTTTTTTATCTAAAACCGCCTCTATCTGCTCCGCCGTTATAATGCCGGGGCGCAGTATTACAGGTGTATCTCCTGTAACGTCAAGGACTGTGGACTCTATGCCGACTCTGCAGTCGTCGCCTTTGACTATGGCATCTATCTTGCCCGAAAGGTCGTCGATTACATGCTGCGCCTTTGTCGGTGAAGGTCTGCCTGAAATATTGGCGCTTGGCGCCGCTATGGGACAGCCTGCCGCCTCTATAAGCTCTCTTGCAATCTGCGTATCGGGAAGTCTGATACCTACTGTATCAAGTCCGCCTGTTGTGGCATCCGGTATCCCTGGTTTTTTCTTTACTACCATAGTAAGCGGTCCCGGCCAGAAGTTCTCTATAAGCGCCACTATATCCCCGCTTAATCTCGGAGTAAGCTGTCCTATGTCGCTTGCTCTTGCAATATGAACAATCATAGGGTTGTCGCTGGGTCTGCCCTTTGCTGCGTATACAGCTTTGACAGCCTCTTCATTGAACGCATCGGCTCCGAGTCCGTATACGGTTTCGGTAGGGAACGCCACTATGCCTCCCTCCGCCAGCAGTCTGCCTGCGTAGGTGATGTTTTCTTTTGTAGGTTCGAGAATTTTAGTTTTCATAATTAGAATTCCTTCATCTTCTCTGCCTGATCCTCTGTAATCAGCGCATCTATTACTTCATCAAGATCTCCGTCTATAAAGGAGTCAAGCTTGTAAAGTGTAAGACCTATCCTGTGGTCTGATATTCTTCCCTGCGGGAAGTTGTATGTCCTTATTCTCTCACTTCTGTCGCCTGAGCCGACCTGACTCTTTCTGGCGTCTGAGATTTCCTTGTGCTGTTCCTGCACCTTCATATCATAAAGCCTTGATTTTAAAACCTTGAAAGCTTTTTCTTTGTTTTTGAGCTGTGATTTTTCGTCCTGGCAGGTTACTACAAGTCCTGTAGGCTCGTGAGTAAGTCTTACGGCAGAGTCTGTAGTGTTTACGCACTGTCCGCCGTTGCCCGATGCACGATATACATCGACTCTTACATCGTTAGGGTTTAAATCAACTTCAACGTCATCAACCTCAGGAAGCACGGCAACTGTAGCCGCAGAGGTATGAACTCTGCCGCTGGATTCTGTTTCGGGCACACGCTGAACTCTGTGCGCTCCGCTCTCGAATTTGAGTCTTGAATATGCTCCCTTGCCCTTGATGAGCATTACGGCCTCCTTGATTCCGCCTATGCCTGTCTCGTTGATTTCCATAAGCTCTGTTTTCCAGCCCTTGCGCTCTGCATATCTCATATACATCCTGAGCAGGTCTGCGCCAAACAGGGCTGCCTCGTCTCCGCCTGTGCCTGCGCGGACTTCAAGGATTACGTTTTTGTCATCGTTAGGGTCCTTAGGCAGCATGAGGATTTTGAGTTCCTCTTCTATCTGCTCCAGCTTATCCTGACCCTCTGAAAGCTCAAGCTTGGCCATCTCGCGCATTTCCTCATCGGGATCGTCAAGCATCTCCTTTGCGGCCGCTATATTATCCTTGGTCATCTTGTATTCTTTGTATTTGTTAACGAGGGGCTCCATCTCGCCCATTTCCTTAACGTGCTTCTGCCATACAGGCTGATTGTTTATGATATCGGGGTCTGATACCTTTAAAGCAAGCTCCTCGTATTTCTCAAGTATAAAGTCTAATTTATCGAACATTATGCACCTCTGTTTTGTTTTTTCTCAACTATATAGTATATCATACTTTGTCTGTATATTTAAGCCGAATTTATCTAAAAAAAACCGGAACTTAAAATTCCGGTAATTTTTATTAATCCATATTGTATTTCTGCTTGAATTTCTCAACACGGCCGCCTCTGTTAACGAATTTCTGCTGGCCTGTGAAGAATGGATGACATGCTGAGCAAACGTCTAATCTAAGTTCTTCTTTAGTTGACTTAGTAACAAATGTGTTGCCGCATGCGCAAGTTACTTTACATTCCTTGTAATCTGGATGGATTCCTTCCTTCATGCTTTCACCTCTTTCCTGCTCAGGTCTATCACCCTTGCATAATGTTTATAATACTCTTGCGAGTTCTCTGCTTTACACGCATTGACTATTTTATCACAGACAAACCGTCAATGCAAGCCATTTTTGATTGAAGTTCATTTTTTTGATTGAAGTTCCTTTTTTACAGAACTTTTTTTCTTTCATCCAACTGTATCACTGCTTCAGCCACCGGTTAATATCAATTTTTGGCATTTTTCTCATATACTACTTCACCATTAAAGATTGTTACTGTTTCTTTTGTCTCCGCTATCTTAGCAGCAGGTATTTCAAACAGATTTTTATCCAGCACTACCAGGTCCGCTTTTTTTCCAATCTCTATAGAGCCTGTTTCATTTTCACGTCCATTTGCAATAGCGCCATTCAAAGTATAACTGAGTATCATATCCTCCAGCTTAGCTTTTTCTTTATCTTCAGGCAGGCTCTTTGTTTCACCCGGAAAAGCTCGGGTAACTCCCATTTCGATTGCAATCAAAGGTCTGTCTGTCTGAACCGGGAAATCGCTGCCTGATGCCACCAGAATGCCTTCTTTAAAAAGGCTCTCAATAGGGTACTGTCTGTCGGCCCTGCTCTTTCCCAGCAGTTCTACAGACTGTTCATAGTACTCATCATATCCTGCCCAAAACGCCTGAATTACAGCTGAAACACCAAGCTCTTTAAACCTTTTTATGTCTTTTTCATTTACAAACTGCAGATGTGTAATCCCCGGTCTTGTCACGCTGTCCTTAGCATCGGCTTTAGCATATTCAATGGCATCTAAAGCTATCGCAACAGCTTTATCCCCGATAGCGTGAAAATGGTAATTGAGACCTTCCTTTTCAAGCAGTCTGCATAATTCATTAAGCCTGTCTGTTGCTCCCTTCCATCTATACTGGCCATAATTTTCAGGGTTATTAGCATATGCCTCTTCCATATATGCGGTTTCTCCTTCAAGAACTCCGTCAATAAATATTTTGGCACCATCAACACGGAAAAGACCGTTATTATTATTTTCGCTGTAGCTCTTTAATTCCGCAACTGATTTTTCTATGTCATCATCTTTTGATATTCGCATATATGCATTAACCCGGTACTTAAGCTTTCCCTCTGACTCAAGCTCATTATATGCCTCTACAACTCTGTCAAAGTTGCTTGGAGTATCTTCAAAAGAACCTGTCAGCCCGCAGGCAAGAGCTTCTTCCTGATAAGCAAGTATGGCCTCTTTATATTGGTCTTTTGTAAACTGATTAAATTTATCGCTTATTCCGGGATAATCGGAAACCACGCCGGTAGGTTCTCCGTTTTCATTCTTTTCAACCATAGCGCCTTCAGGCACTTCGGAGTCCTTATTTATCCCCATCATTTCAAGTGCTTTTGAGTTCATCCATTTCATATGATATCCAGAGTCTGACATTACAATCGGAATTTCCGCACTTATTTCATCGAGGGTTTCTTTTGTCTGCTTTACAGAGTCAAACAGCGGGCGATCCCAGCCAGCACCTACAATAGACTCAACATCCGGATTGTTCTGATAATATTCTTTAATTGTTTCAATATATTCTTCATCTGACTTGCAATCTAGCAAAGAAACCATAAACAGTTCATTTGCCATAGCGGAAGGATGCTGATGGCTGTCAGTAAATCCAGGCAGTACCATTCCGCCATTCATATCAATGTCTTTTGTGGATGATTTTATAAATTTCTCAACACCTTGTTCATCTCCTACATATACAATCTCATCTCCGTTCACGGCAATCGCTTCTGCAACCGTTCCCTTACCATCAGCGGTGTACACCATACCGTTTCTTATAACAAGGTCTGCCGAGTTGTCACTGCCGCAGGCTGACAGCGAGAATACTGTTGCCAAACATAATAATGCAGCAATAGCTTTAATACTTTTTCTTTTCATAAAACACTCCTTACTTTTATTAAAATACAAAATAACCGTTGAGAAGATTTTATGATTTTGTCCGAAAAAAGCAATTACCCCCAGGTACCATTAGAAGTCTTTCAGTCTGATTTTACTGATTATTTCGGTTCTTGACGAAACTCCAAGCTTCTTAAACAGGCTGTTTATATGTTTTTTTACTGTATTTGTCGAAATAAAAAGGTCCTCTGCTATTTCTGTATTGTTTTTACCCTTATATATTAATATAAGGACTTCCTTTTCTCTATCTGAAACAGAATATTTCTCTTTTATCTCTTCTGCTGTCATTTCCAGCAGGTGTATTTCCTGTTTGTCACGATGCGCAGATTCAATGAAATTTATAAACAGCTGTACAAGATAAACAAGCGTTGCTATATTTGTAAAAAAGCAGAACACTGCACAAAAGGACCACGGAGATACAGAATAGGTTTCAATTGTATAATCAAAAAATGAAATACGGATGTCTTTAATCGTAATGTATAAGAAGAACAGCAGCACAAAGGCTGTTTCTATTTTCTGATAAAACAATGCAGCTCCCTTATATACGCTCTTTAAAGAAGCTATACCCATTACAATAATTGCAGCGCATTCAACTATTGTTGCAACTCTGTTTCCTGCTATATTTATCACGTTCAGCTGATCACCCATAAAAATCAGGTTGTCCACAGACCACAGCACTATGCAAATACCGCTGCCGAAATATATCCATTTCCTTGCTTTTTCCTTCGAAAAAGCCTTCAGATCCATTATATAATCCAGCCACATGCAACTCATCATCACATAAACCACAGTCACAAGCAGCGCATAGTACTGTACAATGCTTTCGGCAAGAACAATATGCACCCTGTAGTAGGCCAGCATATTTAAAAAGCCATATATAAAGAACAACAATAGAAACAAAAACAGTTTTTTAATATTTTCAATTTCCTTCTTATAAATCAGCAGACCTGCAAGACTCAAATTGCAAACTCCGCAGAACACAGCAAAATTATAAAAAATCACAACTATATGCTCAAACATTACTGCTTCCTCAATTTCATTATATTATCACTAAGCATTTTAACATAACCGGACTTAATATTGAAAACCTTTTCTGTTTTTCGCACAATTGATTTACCTGTTTCTCTGTGGTATCATATATGTACGGTTTGAAACGCTTCCGTACACAAAGGCTATCTGTGTACGGTTTTTATTTGCCTGTCACGGAGTACATATGAACAACACCAGCATTTTTAAAGTTTTTCTCAAATACATATCATTAAATATACTGGGGCAGTTGGCCTATTCCTGCTATACTCTTGCCGATACCTTCTTTGTATCCGCAAGACTTGGCACAAGCGGTCTTGCAGCGCTCAATCTGGCATTTCCGCCGTTCTGCATTATAAGCGGGTTCGGACTTATGATAGGCATAGGCGGCGGCACCGGATATGCCATAACTAAAGCACGAGGCGAGGACGGAAATGCAGACAGATTTTTTACAAACGCTGTATTCCTTGCCTCAGCGTTTATCCTTGTATTCGTACTTGCAGGGCTTCTTGCGGCAGGCGTGATAGCAAAATTTTTCGGTGCGGACAGTACGATATTTCTCATGACTAAAGCATATCTTCAGATTATACTGCTTTGCGCTCCCGCATTTATTACCAATAATCTGCTGCAGTGCTTTGTCAGAAACGACGGCAATCCCACACTTTCTGCAGCGGCAATGATTACAGGCAGCGCATCAAATATCGTCCTTGACTACATCTTCATATTCCCGCTTGATATGGGAATTGCAGGAGCTGCTCTTGCTACAGGGCTTGCGCCTTTAATCAGCCTGCTGGTTTTATCCCCGCATTTTATACGAAAGAAAAATAGTTTTCATTTTGTAATATCTGCGCCCGACTTTAAAAGTATGAAAAAAGCTCTCTCAAGCGGCATGTCTCCGTTTCTTACGGAAACAACCTCAGGCGTTGTTATGTTTTTATTCAACTACATCATACTTCGCCTTGCCGGAAATACGGGGGTTGCAGCTTTCAGTATAATTACTGTAATATCCCTTGTGGTGGTTGCAATATATACAGGACTGTCACAGGGTATTCAGCCGGTAATAAGCAGGAGCTACGGCGCGCAGAATATATCAGAGGTAAGGGCTGTACTGAAACATGCAATGGCTGCAATGCTGCTGATTTTATCTGCAGTCATTTACTCTGCCTTGTACTTTGATACGGCACCGATTGTAGATATACTTAACAGTGACGGAAACGAAAGGCTTCGCCAGCTTGCAGAACCAGGCCTAAGGCTCTATTTTACAGCCTGCCCGTTCATAGGATTTAACGTGGTGCTTTCAACATATCTGATTTCAACGGAAAGGTCTGTTCCTGCCCAAATCTTTTCGCTGCTGCGCGGCTTTTTTATCCTTATCCCCGCAGCCTTTGCTCTTGCAGCAATATGGAATATGACAGGGGTGTGGTGCTCCTACCCTCTGACCGAATGTATGGTTGCCGCAGCAGGCGCAGTGCTGTATATCACAAATGAAAGAAAACGCCTCGACTCAGTCTTGAGGCAATAGGGTTAAACCCCGGAAAGACAGTTCTCTCCGGGGTTTAATATATATGCGGCTTAATTCTCTTTTCCCTTATTATCACCTACAAAGATGCCAGCAGCAAGACCTGCGCACACTCCGAGGCAAAGCCCAAGCCCGATATCCTTCACAGCTGTACCTGCTGCAATTCCTATGCATATTCCGATATTTACAGGAAGGTCAGCTTTCAGTTTATCAATTGCTGCATTTATATAATTCTTTATCTTGTTCATAGTATCTGCCCTCCTGTGTTTTACTACCTGTATAGTAACCCAAAAGAGCAGCGGCCGATATCATATTAATGTAAAATCTATGTCATATTTCTGCAAAACCGTGCTATAGACCCGCTGTTTTAGCAGGAAGCTCAAAATTCTTGAAAACGTGCAAATTCCCCTCATTAAAATTCTCGTTTTCGCGCATAATACAGTTTGTAAAATTCTCATTTTCGTGATGAAGAAGCCGGCATCATATATCTCCCCTTATATATGGCTCATCTGCTGCAACCTGCTTTTTCGTGCAAATCCGGCATCGTCCAACTTGCTTTTTCGTGCAAATCAGGCATCAGCCAACCTGCTTTTTCGTGCAAATATGGAATTATAAAAGTCTTGCTTTTGTTAAAAAACCCGGAAAGCCAAAACTCTCCGGGTTTAAATATATGCTGTATTTACTGTCTGTTATTTAAGCTGTCCTGCCTGATCAACAACTCTCTGGATTGCATCGAGTGCGTCCTGAGGAAGCTTGTTGTATCCGCCCTCTGCTGTATCCAGGTTCTTAACATAGTTAAGTCTGTCCTGCATACGAGCCTGGAGCTGTGATACATAGTCCTTATCATTAAGGTCAGGAACAAAGCCGTCCCATTCAAAGATTTCGATATCCTCGAAAGGTCCCCATTTCTTGAAGTCTGCCTTGCCTTCAACTACAGCCTCAAGAACTCCTAAAGTATCTTCTTTCTGAACTTTCTTGCCCATAAATTCGCCTGTGTTGATGATGAAGCAGTCAACGTTCTTGTCTGCAACCAGCTTCTTGAACTTTTCATAGTCGTTTACAAGCGGATAAGTCCTGAACGGATTTGCATAAGGCTCTACTACAAGTGCGTTAGGGTCAACGCCCTCTTTTAATCTCTCTGCTGAAGATCTCTTGGTTGCAAGTGTAGCTCCCATTACTGATGCCAGTGAAGCTCCCTTTAATCTTACTACCGGTGGGATTGTAGGGTCTTTCATTATCCAGAATATAGCGTTTACAGGGCTGTCAATCTTGTCAACTCTGTTAGGTGACCATAATTTTGACTTGATGGCACGACCGTTGCCGTTTCTGATGTCTTCTGTTACTATTACAACCTTGCCGTCCTCGTCAACTGTTGCCGAGCAGTTCTGTACTGTAAGCAGATATTTGTTGTCTTCGCTGTCGCAAGGGTAGTCTGCGGTCTTGTCAAAATAAGTCGGCTCAAGTGCAACTGATGCGCAGGTATCTGTATTGATAATGAATGCGTCATCGTGAAGAACTTTGATTGCAGGGTATTTGCCGTCGTGTTTAGCGTGAGTAAGTGTTGATTTGCCTGATCCTGAAAGTCCGAACACGGCAGCTACATATTTGGAACCGTCGTCTAATGTGTATTCCTTCTGTCCGCCGTGGCATGAAGCATAACCGTTTCTGTTGGCTATTGCCCACGCAAGAGTAAGAGTTCCTTTTTTGTGTTCGCCAAAGTATCTCATACCGAGTATTGCAGCGCAGTTTGTTTCTGTGTTGAAATAGCACAGGCACTTAGGGTCGCATACGTCCGGCTGATCCGGGCAGCCCTTCCACTGAGGATCTGAGAAAATATACACATCGGCTTCATTGCCGCCGCCTACAGGAACTGAATCCTTGAACATCTTGGTATAGTACTCGGACATATACTGGAAGTTCAGCATCCATGAGTAAAGCAGGTTCTCTTCGCCCTCAGGAATAAGCAGATGTGCTTTAACCATAAACTCAGGGTCAAGACCTATAACAACCTCTGCATGATACAGCTTCTTCCATCTTGTATCATATACGGCGTCCATAATAATCTTGTCCAGTTTTTCGGTGTCGGTGCCTTCCTTACCTGTAATTCTTCTTGCAGGAGCATATCTTCCTGTAATTGAACCGTCGTTGAATAAAAGAACCTTTGCATCTGGGTCAAGACCGAATTCTTCACCTCTGTATACAGGCATATCAGTAACTATAGTGCCGGGTGAGTTCTTTGCAAGCTTGTATGCTTCTTTTAAAGTTGTTACCTTAGTAACGTTGTTTCCATAAAACGGTGCTTCGATTATGGAACGTGTCTTTGAAAATCCAGGCTTTCCAGGGCCTATTTCACTTCTCTTATAATGTGACTTTGTTGACATCAGTCTGCCTCCTTATAACAAATGAAGTTATTATGCTTCAAGAATAAATTGAAACTAATAAAATAATAGCCTGACCGGTTACCCAATCAAGGCTATTATATCACTATTCATTTCACATTTAAACACATAAATTTAATGTATTCAAAAAAGTGCTTGCGCATTGCCCCGCTATTTGAGCAGTGCGCACACGACTCTGTTGTTGCCGCCGTAGTCCCTTACAATCTCCGTCTTGGCAAAGGCATCTGTTTCCTCAAGTATTGCGCTTATCTCTTCTGCCTGATTGTATCCGATTTCAAGCACCAGTATGCCTTTTTTGTCAAGAAATTTAGGCGCTTGCTCTATGATTGTCCTGTAAAAATCAAGGCCGTCCTCTCCGCCGTCAAGGGCAAGCATAGGTTCATACTCTCTGACCTCTCTCTGCAAAGTAGGTATAATGCTGCTTTCAATATACGGCGGATTTGAAATTATCATATCAAATTTCGCTCTTTTGCCCAGAGCCTCAAACATATCGCCTGAAGCAAAATCCACCTTTTTCTCAACTCCTGCCGCTTTGGCGTTTTCCTTTGCAACGGCAAGCGCCTCCCCGCTTATATCTGTGCAAAGCACTTTCTTTACATTAGGGCAGAGCTTTGCCATTGAGATGCCTATGGCGCCGCTTCCGCAGCACAGGTCTAATATCTTCCAGTTCTTTCTTGCGGCCACTGTCTCATATATGTAAGGACTTTCGGGGTCCGCTGTTTTTTTAGTTGTTTTGCTTTCGACTATAAGGCGGGCGTTTTCGACAACTCTCTCTGTGTCCTGCCTTGGTATCAGCACGTTTTCATTTACCTTGAAATCAATGCCCATAAAGTTCTGAACACCTGTTATGTACTGAAGCGGTTCGCCTAAAGCTCTCCTGTGTACTATGTCAAGATAGTTGTCGCACCACACGTCATCTATATCATCCGCCCATTTCATAAACATCTGTGAACGGTCAAGATTAAAGGCAAATTCCATAAGCGCTCTGGCATCATGCGCATAGTCGGGAACCTTTGCCTGCTCAAGCTGGTTTTCTCCCATAGCCAGCAAATCTTTCAGTCGTAACATAATTAAACTCCTGCTTCCTCATAAAATTCTTCTGCTGTTTTTATAAATTTTCCGTCCTTGCCTGCTATGCCCTCATATAAAGGTGCGTCCTCATCCATTACAGCCTTGACCGCCGCTATGGCAACCTCAAGCTGCTCGTTGTCGGGCGGAGCCGTTGTCAGCTTTTGCAGGTAAAGCCCCGGTATCGATATTATTTTGATAAACCAGTTGTCGCTTTTGCCTGCCCATTTGAGCACTTCATATGAAATTCCGGCTATAAACGGAATAAGTAAAAGCCTTGATACTATTCTCAGGGCAAGGTTCGGCCAGCCCAGAAATGAAAACACTATCAGCGATATTACAAGTACAAATACAAGAAAGCTGGTTCCGCATCTTGGGTGGAGCGTATAGAACTCCTGACAGTTTTCGGGAGTCAGCTCTCTGCCGCTTTCAAAGCAGTGAATACATTTGTGCTCCGCTCCGTGGTACTGAAATACCCTGTGTATATCTTTCATTTTTGATATAAGCAGAACATAGATTACAAATATGGCTATACGAAGCAGTCCCTCTGTAAGATTAAGCACTATTTCGTTTTCAGTGAAGGCTGTCATCCAGTTGATAACGGCAGTCGGCCCTATAACAAATATTCCTATTGAAAACACCAGCGATATAATTACCGATATGGCTATAAGTATGTTCCATACGGCTCTTTCGCCAAAATGCTTTTCAAGCCATGTTTCAAACTTTCCTTTTTCTGCGAGGGCTCCCTCTCCCAGCTTTTCCTCATATTTTTCGAGTACGTCTGCCGAGTACATAAGTGTCTTGGTCCCCTGTATAAGAGAGTTTACAAATACAATTACCCCTCTGACTATGGGAATTTTGGCCCATGTTCTTTTTTTCGGGTTTTCTTCTGTTTTGATGTGTATGTCTCCGCTTGGAAGGCTTACCGCAACAGCTGTTTTTTTGTCGCCTTTCATCATAATGCCTTCCATTACAGCCTGCCCGCCCATCTTTGTGGGATTTGCGTCTTTTACAAATATCTTGCTTAAATCCATATGTTTACCCTCTACCCTGTTCAAGATTGATTTTTTTGATAAGCTGTATAAAATCCTTATTGGATTTTGTATGCGCCATATAGTCTATTATGGTCTCTGTGACCTCCTGCACTCCCGCATTGGATAAGGCTCTTCTCATCTTCCATACGGCTTCGAGCTCATCCTGACTCATCAGCAGGTCTTCTCTTCTTGTGCCTGATTTGTTAATGTCGATTGCAGGGAATATTCTCTTTTCGGAAAGCTTCCTGTCAAGATGAAGCTCCATATTGCCGGTCCCCTTGAATTCCTCAAATATAACGTCGTCCATACGGCTGCCTGTCTCAATAAGCGCTGTTGCAAGTATTGTGATACTGCCGCCCTCTTCCATTTTACGCGCTGCGCCAAAGAATTTTTTAGGCTTGTGAAGCGCTCCGGGGTCAAGTCCTCCCGAAAGAGTCCTGCCTGATGCCGGAACTACTAAGTTATATGCTCTTGCAAGTCTTGTGATGCTGTCAAGAAGTATTACAACGTCCTTGCCGTGTTCTACAAGCCTTTGGGCTCTTGCAAGCACCATTTCGGCAACCTTTACATGATGCTGCGGCATTTCGTCAAAGGTTGAGTATATAACCTCGCCGGAGTCTCCCAGCGAGTGTTTCATATCCGTAACTTCTTCAGGTCTTTCGTCAACCAGCAGCACTATCATCTCTACGTCAGGATAGCTCTTCTGAATTGCCGCCGCCACTTTTTTGAGAAGCACAGTCTTGCCGGCCTTTGGCGGTGCAACTATAAGGCCTCTCTGACCCTTGCCTATAGGCGCAACCAGATCTATAAGTCTCAGTGATAAATCTCTGCTGCTGCTTTCAAGTGATAATCTCTCATATGGGAATATCGGCGTCAGGTCGTCGAAGTCGGGCCGCCTCATTGCAACTCCCGGCTCGTCATCGTTTACGGTCACCACATAAAGCAGTCCTCCGAATTTTTCGCCTTCTCTCGGAGGTCTTGCTATGCCTCTTATCTTGTCTCCTGTCTTGAGGTTAAATCTTCTTACCTGCGTCGGCGCAACATATACGTCTTTATCACTGGTAAGGAAGTTGGAAAATCTGAGAAATCCAAAGCCCTGATCCGACATGTCGAGTATGCCCTCAACCTCAATTCTGCCGTCGTCCTTGTCAGGCACGACAGTCCTGCGGCCCTTTTCGTCGGTGGTTTCTTTTTCTGCTGCAGGCGCTTCCGCTGCGGGCTCCTCTGCCGCTGCAAGAGCTTCCACAAGCTCTGCTTTTTTCATGGCGTCATAGCCGTCAATGCCTGCGTTTCTGGCAAGAGTTTTAAGCTCCGCCACTTTTTTTGATTTTAATTCGTTTACGGTCATAATTGTCTACACAAAAAATGTGCCCTTTCTCTCTATATATTAATTCTGATTAAATCCGGGAATTTTACTGAAAAAGTCTGAATGAGCCAAAGCTCATAAAAGATAAAGTACGATTAAATCAATTATACTCTCAGAAAAAGGATATTGCAATAAAAACAATAGCCCTGAGCTCCCGTTATTTGTATTGCCTTGATTGCAAACAGTTTAATGCGCCTATATGTCATTTCTCCGTTTTTTATTGACTTGTATACAATCGGTTTGTATAATTATCTTATATTAAACATTAATGTTCATTTCAAACGTTTTACATACAGGAGTAAACAAATGAAAAACAAAGAAAAAGAACTGTTTCAGATGGGAGAAGTAACTAAGGCTCTGGGGCTTACAAGAAGAATACTTATCAATTATGAAAATCTTGGACTGGTTTCACCTGCGGTAAAAAACGAGAACCGCGGCTTCCGCTATTACTCTGCGGAAAACATAGTGCATATCCGCCTTATCCGTTCACTTCAAAATCTCGGACTGTCACTTGCCGAAATAAAAAGCTATTTTGACAACACCAGAAATCTTGACGAACAGATAAACAGACTTATTATTCTCAGGACACAGCTTGAGCAGCATATAGCCCAGTTGCAGCTGCGGCAGTCAAATGAGAACATCCCTGAAATTATGCATGTAACGCTTCCGGGCTTCACCGCTTATTGCAGGAACTTTCACGAGTTAAATATATCAAACAAGACTTCCGCTCTTCGGGATACATATATAGATGCACTTAAACATTATACAGCTGATGTCGAAAACAAAATGTGCACCTTTGTTTCAACGGCTTCCGAATCTGACGGAATCTACGCAATACCTGTTGCTTCGGAAAGCACCGGCGACTGTATAAAAAAGTTCCCGCGCGCTGCGGCAATATGTATTTACTATCGCGGAGCATATGAGGGCTTACCTGCCGTTCATTCCAGACTTATGCAATATGCCCGAGACAACGGTATGACGCCTCACGGATATTTCCGCAATATCTACATGGAGGGACCTCCGACATACGGCAGCAACAAGGAATCCTATGTAACTCAGGTTGCCCTGCCTATCAAGTTTATATCGACTGAAAAAGACAAATAAAAAATCACTGAACAAATCAGTGATTTTTTATAATGTTGGTGCGCTTGAAGGGACTCGAACCCATACGATGTTACTCACTAAATCCTTAGTCTAGCGCGTCTGCCAGTTCCGCCACAAGCGCGTATCAAAGTACTGTACTAGTATACAACGAACTGACAGATAAAGCAAGGTTTTTTTGTTATTTTGTTATAATTTTTTTATTTATTATGCTATAATATTTACCAGAATAATTATACCTTAATCGGAGATATTAATTAAAAAGGAGCAATGAACAAATGAAACAGTATATCAAGAATATAGAACACGAAACACCGTTAAAAATAGCTGATGAAATCTCATATCAGCCCGGACAGGTTGTAAGCAAGACACTTGCGCAGAACAACCATCACAGTCTTACCCTCTTTGCCTTTGAAAAGGACGAGGAGATAAGCACTCACAGCTCGGGCGGAGATGCTATGATTATAGTTCTTGACGGCACAGGCAAAATCACAATAGACGGCAAAGAAAATATCCTGTCGGCAGGAGAAGCTATCGTAATGCCAGCAGGCAAGCCTCATGCCGTATATGCCGCTGAACGCTTCAAAATGCTCCTTACAGTTATATTTCCTGAGGAGGTAGAGTAGATTTTGAACGTATCAATCGAACGAAGCGGCTGTATCGGCTGCGGTATGTGTGAGCAGATATGCCCTGAGGTTTTCCGTATGGCAGACGACGGTCTTGCCGAGGTCTATAAGCAGCCGGACGAAGCGGCAGAAGAAAAAGCAAAGCAGGCAGCAGCGGACTGTCCTGTAAATGTAATTTCATACTAGCTGATGTGCACAATATCCCTGTGGTCAATTCCTTCAGGGATATTTTTCATATACCAGGAGAAAAATAAAGCAACATTAATAAGGAAGTTTGTTGTATAATATTATCAGTAAAGACTTATATATTCAGCGAAAGGCACACAGTTGATTTTATGAAAAGAATACCGATGAGAGCAAAATACATTTCAAGGTTTGTATTTCGGCTTGCAGTTCTTGCTGTAATCCTTGTAATGTATTTTTTAAGATCTGAAGCGTTCAGTGTCCTGAACGGCTTTAATTTTTTCCGGCAGTTTACTCTGCTCCACATAATATGGATAATCTGGACCGTCAGCATGATAATGCAGGTTGTCCCCACCAGAAATCTTGTTTCAATAGGCTCACAGAAGCAGTTCGGAGTCCATTACATAGACACGGAAATCCCCTACTGCCCCGACACTTTGAAGCATCACACAAAGCAAAGCGGTCTTGGTGCAATCAAAGTACTGCTTTTGTGGCTGGCGCTTACCACAGTTATAGGGGTACTCAAAAAAGCCTCTGTCATAGACAACAGACTGCTCCTTGTTATAATTACCGTTTTTTATGTATGCGATCTGATATGCGTGCTGTTCTGGTGTCCGTTCAAGGAATGGATAATGAAAAACCGCTGCTGCAATACGTGCAGGATTTTTAACTGGGACTATTTTATGATGTTTCTGCCCGGCATATTCTGCAAAGGCTTCTTCACAATAAGCCTGCTTGCAATGTCGCTTATAACGCTGGCAATATGGGAGATATATAATATGAAATACCCGGAAAGGTTCTGGGAGGGCAGCAACGATGCGATAAAATGCAGAAACTGCACAGAATACCTGTGCGGCAGAAGAAAATAGGGATTTAAAAAGACAGAATGGATTTGCTCCACTCTGTCTTTGTTTATATAATGTTAAGTTTATGCTGTCTTTGCTGTCTTTGATCTTTGGATAGCCCTTATAACAAGCAGTGTTCCGATCATCATAATGATACCTGCAGGAAGTGAAATCCATGCTGATCTTGTGAAGCCTGCAATTATGTATGTAACAAATGAAACTGAGGCTGCTGTAATTGCATACGGAATCTGTGTTGAAACGTGTGCGATATGATTACATTTTGAACCTGCACTTGACATAATAGTTGTATCCGAAATAGGTGAGCAGTGGTCACCAACTACAGCGCCTGCCATACAAGCTGAAATCGATACGATCATAAGCTGAGGATCGCTGTTCTGGAATACTTCTACAACGATTGGAATAAGTATTCCGAATGTTCCCCATGATGTTCCTGATGCAAATGCAAGTATGCATCCGATTACGAATATTATTGCAGGAAGCATGCTCATAAGTGAACCTGCGAAGTGTTCTGTTATGCCTGCTACGAATTCCGCGATACCAAGGCTGTCTGTCGTTGACTTTAATGTCCATGCAAGAGTCAGAATAAGGATAGGGGCAACCATTGCCTTGAAGCCTTCAGGAATACAGCCCATAGCGTCCTTGAAGCTTATAACTCCTCTGATCATATAGATTATAACTGTGATTATTAAAGTTATAACGCTGCCGATTACAAGGCCTACCGAAGCACTTGAATTTGAGAATGATTCAACAAAGCCTGCGCCTGAGAAGAAACCACCGGTATAAATCAGGCCGATTACACATGCAATGATAAGAATTATAACAGGTAATACTAAATCTATAACTCCGCCTTCACGCCTTCTGTTGACTGCAACAGTTGTTTCAAGGTCTGAGGCCTGCGTGTCTGTAGTGTCATCCAGCAGCTTGTCTGCATATTTTTTCATTGTACCATAGTCGAACTTGAGTGCAACTAATGTAAACATCATAACGATAGTTAATATCGCATAGAAGTTAAAAGGTATAGCCTTTATAAACAGTGCGAAACCGTTTTCGCCGTCAACAAAGCCCGTTACTGCTGCTGCCCATGATGAGATAGGAGCGATGATACATACAGGAGCTGCTGTTGAATCTATAAGATATGCCAGTTTTGTTCTTGGAAGTCCCTGTGCTTCTGCTATAGGTGACATAACGCTTCCTACTGTAAGACAGTTGAAGTAATCATCTACGAATACCAGAATACCAAGGATTATTGTCATAATCTGTACGCCTGTCTGAGTCTTAACCCTCTTGATTGCCCATTTACCAAAGGCAGCAGCGCCGCCTGTTCTGTTGAGCAGTGCTACTATTACACCGAGTATAACAAGGAAAATAAGGATACCTACATTGCCCGGATCTGACAGTGAACCGATAATGCCGTCCTGAAGAACGTGGTTCATTGTCATTTCAAAGTTACCGCCTGCATAAAGCACTCCGCCTATAACAACACCGATAAACAGTGAGCTGTATACTTCCTTAGTTATGAGAGCAAGTCCTATAGCTACCAGCGGCGGAATTACTGACCACCATGTTTCAAATAAAGCAGGTACATATTCTGCTTCATCACCTGTAGCAAAGCACAGCATCGGGCATATCATTATAATAAGCAGTGCTGTACTAATCAAAAAAATCAGTCTGTTTCTGTTCATTTCAAACCTCCGTTAATAAAATATAATAAAAAGTGCCATGAATAACTATCTGAAGCATATCCATGGCATTTCAATCATATCTATTAACCTAATTCCATCGATAGCTCTCCGCAAAGCGACAGTACGCTATATGTTATATAACGTCCCAGGTAAATTCCAAGGCAGAATCTCCTTCGGCAGAATCTCCTTTCGACACCGCATATAAGAAAGCCCTTAACTTCCAAGTCAGTATCTACTGATATCATCCGCTCCTCTATCCAGATGTATTCAATTTACGCAAAAACCCAGAAAATATATTCTGGAATTAGACGTGTGCAAAATTGGTGCGCGTGAAGGGACTTGAACCCCTACGGTCTCCCGCTAGAACCTAAATCTAGTGCGTCTGCCAATTCCGCCACACGCGCATATTTTTGGTGACCCTATCGGGACTCGAACCCGAGTTACCGCCGTGAAAGGGCGGTGTCTTAACCGCTTGACCATAGGGCCCTAAATAAAAACCGGCAACGTCCTGCTTTCCCAGGCGGTCGCCCGCCAAGTATCATCAGCGCTAAGGAGCTTAACTGCTG
>URGK01000042.1 GCA_900547295.1 uncultured Eubacteriales bacterium | reverse complement strand
GACTAAATGTGGAAGGAGAAATTCGTTATACCACAGGGCAGTTACAAGCTCCGACCTCTAAGGCCTTAGCCGAAGGTCGGAGTAGTTGACTTGAAAGTACCATTGCCGAGAAGTTTGATGCAATACTGCAGCGTCTTGAACTGACTGGAAGAATGAAAGATTTTTACGATATATATTACCTTTCAAGGACATTCGATTTTGATGGAATGAAACTGCAATCCGCTGTTTTTGAAACATTGCAGCGACGTGAAACTCCCTATGATAAAGATAGTTTTGAGCATGTTATTACGCTTGCTGATAATGAAGATATAAAAAAGCGTTGGAGATATTTTTTGAGAACAATAAAAGATGATACGCTTGAGTTCTCATTTGTCATTACAGAAATTAAGACATTTCTTGAACCCGTTTTTAATGCAATTGCAGGGGAGAGCGTGTGGCAGAAAAAGTGGTTTTGCAGAGAATTAAAATGGTTGTAGTTTATTTATATAGAAAATAAAGCCTGTGCTGATATCCGGCGCAGGCTTCATAATTGGTTTAACAGTTATCAAATTCAGGATTAAAGGCATAGAAATTCTTGCTGTCCAGTCTGTCCTGAACAATTCTCAGTGCTTCTCCGAACCTCTGGAAATGGACAACCTCTCTTGCTCTGAGGAACTTAATCGGCTCTATGACATCAGGGTCATCTACAAGTCTCAGTATATTGTCATAGGTGGTTCGCGCCTTTTGCTCTGCGGCAAGGTCCTCCGTCAGATCTGTTATTGCATCTCCTTTTGAAGCAAAGCAGAGTGCATCAAAAGGAAATCCCGCAGCAGCCTGAGCATATATGCCTGCCGTATGGTCAACGAAGTAATCTTCAAAACCGGCTTCTTTTATCTGTTCTATTGTCATATCTCTGGTGAGCTGATGAACGATAGCTGCCACCATTTCAAAATGGCCTATTTCTTCGGTGCCTACATCTGTAAGCACTGCTGCAACTTCAGGATACGGCATTGAATATCTCTGAGTAAGGTATCTGAGAGATGCTCCTATTTCACCGTCAGGTCCGCCATACTGCGATATGATGAATTTAGCCATCGCAGGATTAGGATTTTTTATGTTTATAGGGTACTGGAGTTTTCTGTCATAAGTCCACATAAATTATTCCCCCGTTTCCCAAGGCCAAGGCATTGTTGCCCATGTCCAGCCGTCTTTTATATTAACTCCAGCAGGTGTAAGCGGTCCGTACTGCTGCTCATATTCTGCGGCAGCCTTTTCAAACAGACTTCTGTATTTGTCATAGAAATTAAGCGCAGCCTCATCTCCGGGATGTGTGTCGAGATAAAGCTGTGTATCCTTTAATACAAAAGCAAGCGTTACAACCTTTCTTGAAAGCTCATTCATCTGCATCTGCCTCCCAGGAACGGCAGGTTGAGGCACGGAAATATAGTTCCGTTCATCAGGCCTTCATCCGGCTCATATGTTTTTTCCCATGCCTGCCACGGTATATATGCCATAGCAAGCGGCCAGTTTTCAAAATCGTTTCTGCATACAGGCATTTGTCTTTCGTTATTGTCCATAGGTTCATCGTCAATTTCAATAGGCATACCTATATACGGTCTCGGAGTAGTTCTGTTTACTTCTATTCCGTCTTGAATCAAATTAAAGTCCCCTTTCTAAACAGTATACTTTATAGTATGAGTAAGAACAGAATTTGTTACCCGTAATGTGTTTTGATGCTGGTTTTTGACAGAGTTGCATTTCTGATATTACGGATGTTATAATTAAAAAAATAAACAGAGGGGAAGAAAATTATGAAATATATTACAGGGCAGCATGCCCTAAATCTGCCATGCTCACTTATGACATCAGGTGATTGGCATCAGTCTGCATTGCAATGGGAGTTTCCTTTCTGCCGAGATAGTAGAGACAGTGTCTTCGGTGATTATGGAATAGAACATAATATTTCTATTCCCGAACATAAAGGCACGTATGATGTGGCAAATCATATCAGAGCATTGCTCGACCTTTTAGAGATGGGCAGATTTACAGCAGCGCAGGGAATGAACAAGGACTATATCTGCAATGACAAGTATACAGATGAAATTTTCGGGCAGGTGTCAAAATTGTATGATTCTCCTTTATGGTCACAAATTGATTGTTTTATGGGCAGGGAGTATTATGCAGAATGGCTTGAATATAAGAAAGCAAGGGGATTATGAGTGATAGGAGGCAAACAGGAAACTGTCGGCTGGAAGCTGTAAAGCAGATACAGACTTGAGATATAACTGAATATGTGAAGCGGAGAGCATCAGGTTATAACAGGTGCTCTCTGTTTAAGTGTGCGGGTATTGTTCCGCTAATCTGCGCCGTATTATTCCGATAGCGCTTATATTGTTCCGCTTTTGCATGACGGCTGGAAAAACGCCCTGAACCGACAGACTGATATATATTAAAACAGGATATTGCACAAATAGCATTTTTACTGTATACTATATTATAAGAAAAATTCTGAATTATTTGTTAATTATATATTGCTTTTATAGAGCTTTGACCGCTCGACAGAAAGGGGGTTGCTATGAATATCAGAAACAGTGTAAACACATTAAAAAACAGATTTTTAAGAAGCGTCTACAGACACGATCCTCATGGCAGAGGCATAACAGGCAAGGTTATAGCTGCGCTGCTGATATTTGATTTTATCCTGTTTGTCATAGTTTTCTATACGGAGGTAATTGTAAGAAGTCAGAATGGCACTTTTCCTCCTTGCTAGAATTTAAAAGGCAAAAATAAAAAATACAATATATTTGATGCAGATGTCAGAATTTCACTTGTCAATACGAATATATATTAAAGGCTAAAGTTTGAAACACAGTAAAAAACACATTTGGGAGGAAGAGATTGATTATGAAACGAATTTGTATGGTGCTGGTACTCGCCGTTATAACCACTGCTGTATGCGGCTGCGGCTCCGGGAAGCAGGAAGCTTCAACAAACATCGTGTCTGAGTTTTCGGATATAATTAAAACCTACTATATCCAGAAAGACACTGGCGCAGAGGAACTGGCAGGCGATATGTTTTCCGGGGATATCTATAAGTATCTGAACCTCAAAATTTCTGATTGCAGGCACAGAGCAGAGCAGGAAAACATACAGAAGCAGAACTACACCGTAAAAACAAAGCTGCTTGAAAGAATAGACAGCGAGGATTACAAAACTCTTAAATATCAGGCAGTAAGCAGTTTCAACTATGAGGGAATGTCCGAGGACACCACAGTAAGCGAGGTTGTATATATTGTATACGAAAACGAGTCGGGCAGGATAGTAAACTTTGCCGTACCGGGAGATAATTTTGATACATATGTAAGAGGCATTACAGACAGCGATGCTTCCTTAGATGACTATGAACCGAAAGCATTTGTAATGACTGACGAGATCAGAAGCAGGATTAATAAACTAAGCTGATGATACAGGGCTGAAACGATAATACCTTTGCATTTTGCGGAAACAGGAATTTTAATTCCACCGGTTTCCGCATTTTCTATGGGGAATATCAGGAATACCCGTAATTTCAGTTATGAGGTGAATCGGCATATATTAATCGGGTGATTTTTCGGATGAAAAGAATAGCTTAAATTATCGGTATATGTTATTCTGATAACGGAGATATACATTAAAAAAACAGGGCCGGGGAATCGGAGAAACCATATAAAAACCGTTATACGGCAGATGTAAAAGGATTTTGACATATTTTTTGGGAAGTGTCAAAGTCATTTGATAGACGATAAGAGAAATTGTCCATATAATAAAAGCACAGGAGAGGTGAAGTGGTAATATCGGAAGTAAAATACAGGCGGCCAGGCTTGAAAAAAATATGACGCAGGAACAGGTTGCCGGATTACTGGAAGTGAGTCGCCAGACTATATCAAATTGGGAAAACGCAAAATCCTATCCGGATATAGTTAGCGTCATAAAAATGAGCGAGTGTTACGATGTCTCTCTTGACTATTTATTAAAGGGGGAACAAAAAATGAATACATATTATGATTATCTTGAGGAAAGCACGAATGTTGTTAAAAGTAACACCAAAAGGAACAAAACAGTTACTATCTTATCCTATCTTATGATTTGGACAGTTTCAATGCTTGTGTTCTGGGTCTTTAAAGGCGGCATTGATGCTATGGGTTATAGTTTAATGTTCCTTTGGATTATTATTCCCGTAACAACATTCACCGTTTCTGTTATTATCGGAAAAAATAATTTCTGGGGAATAAAAAAATGGGCGTTTACTTTTCCTTTCGGTGTAATGTATATGCTTGCCGAATACGGCACATTCAGCATGGCAAACAACATTGCTTTTAACAAGATAAATGAACTGGAGTGGGATTTGGCTGTAGCCGGAGCAATAATTTCTGCAATCGGTATGCTGACAGGTCTGCTGATTAACCGGATATGCCGCAATCGGAATAAGATTGCGTGAATTAAACAGTCAGCAGTAAACATATTTAACTGAAGAGAAGATAGAGATGTTGCGATTATCTTAACCGGAGCGTTTGATATTAGTGTATTTCAGGTATTGATATGTCAGAGAAGTTAATAAACAGTATTCTAAAAGCAATCGGCTTTGCAGGCGGGTTGCTTTTTTGTAAACATTTTTAATTTTTTCTGTCACCTTTAGGTACATTTTTCTATCAGGTTAGTAGTAATGTATGCAGATATGCAGTAAAACTGGTGCAAAGATGGTGCAATGCAGAGTTAGTGGTTGACGTGTACTATTACAAGCAGTACAATAAGCACGAAATTTATTGATATGGAGGATAACATGAAAGAGATTTTAAAAGGGAAACTGGTTGTGGTTTTAGCAGTATTCCTTGCAGTATGCATAGTGGCAAGCACGGTAATGAGTGTATGCTCCCTTGCATCAATAGGCAAGGTAAAAAATGAGGTTGCGTCAATAAACGGCAATACAGAAGATGTAAACAGAGAAAATGACGTCACCATAATGGGTGAATATACTGTTGAGTCTACAGAGAAGATATCAGATGCCTACAAAAAAGGCAGCGATGCGGGACTTGGCGACAAAGACAAAGAAACACTCAAGATGGCATCAGATGTACTCAATGAGATAATAACCGATGATATGTCTGATTACGACAAGGAAAAGGCCGTATATGACTGGCTTGTTAAAAACATAGGTCAGGACAAGGGACTGCTTACGGTAATACCAAGCTCAGGCAAGGACAGCGATAATCCTTACGGCGTTCTGAAATATCACGATGCTGTATGCGTAGGCTATGCGACTACCTTCAGACTGTTTATGCAGATGATGGATATAGACTGTATGGTTGTACATAATACAGAGATGTATCATACATGGAATCTTGTAAAACTTGACGGCAAATGGTACCATACAGATGTATACTCGGATGCAGAAACAGGCAATTATGCGAACTTCAATATGAATGATGATATCGCTTCGGCAGGACACGACTGGAATATGGATTTCTTCCCTGCGGCAGACGGAACCAAGTACTGCTATGTATTTATGAACAGGGCAGAGGCAAAAGATATATTCGGTATCCCTGAAGCAGTCAAGAAGCAGATTGATGAGCAGAAATACGTATTTGCAATCGGATTTGAGAAACAGCCTGCGGATGATGATGCGGCGACTGTAAATACGATTATGAACAGTCTGTCAGATCGAATAAGCGTGGATTACACAGATACATATCTTGACTGGAACTGGTTCAGAGATGATAACGGCAAATACATTCTTCGTGTTGTTATCAACACTCCTGCAGAGTCAGACAGTGATATTTCACAGGAAACGGCAGAAAAAATCGGCAGAAGAATTGCCAAGGCTTTCGGTGACAGTGACAGCTGGCCTGTAACATACAATTCCTCAGCTTCAGAGATAAACGGCGAGGAAGCCATCAAAGACAAGATAAATAATGCTAAATAGGGGTAATAACATATGAAAAACAAAATTAAAGCAGGTTTACTGGCAGTGTGTATGCTTGCGGCAGTATTTGCCGCAGGCTGCGGCGGCAGCAGCGATACGGTCAGTATGTATGATTTAAGAACTGCCATGGAAGCGGCCGATGACACTCTGGGCGAAATGCTTTCGGCAGACAGCAGCAGCGAGGATGCGGAGGATCTGTTTGCATATATCTCGGATATGGATTACAGCAAGGTTGACAAATTCTTTGTGTCATATTCAAATGAGGGAAGCGCAGACGAGATTGCAGTAATAGCTCTGAAGAATGCTTCAGATACCTCGGATGCCGAGAAATCGCTTAAGGATCACGTTCAGGACAGAATAAACGTATTCTCGCAGTATGCTCCTGAGGAGGTCAAAAAAGCAGAAAACGCAATAACCTTTAAAGACGGCAAATATGCAGTCCTCATAATCTGTGACAAGCAGGACGAAGTCAAGAAAGCATTTACGGATTTCATCGGTAAATAACAGGAGGATATATGGTATTCAGCAGTATAGTATTCATATTCATATTTCTTCCTGCTGTGATGATACTTTACAGAATTCTTCCGGAAAAACTGCGCAACGGCTTGCTCCTTACAGCAAGCCTTATATTTTATGCGTGGGGAGAGCCTGTATATGTACTGCTTATGATGTTTTCGATAGTATTTAACTATTTTATGGGCAGGAGACTTGAGCAGACAGACAGGAGAAACCTGATACTTGTCATATGCGTTGCAGTGAATATCGGTATGCTCTGCTTCTTTAAATACACCGATTTTGCCATAGACAATCTAAACAGGATTTCAGGAATTAATATAGGCACTCTTAAACTGGCGCTTCCTATAGGTATATCCTTTTATACCTTTCAGGTGCTGTCATACATAATAGATGTCTACAGAGGAACCGTAAAGGTGCAGAGAAACATTATCGACTTCGGCATGTATATAACGTTTTTCCCTCAGCTTATAGCGGGACCTATAGTAAGATATCAGGATATTGAAAACCAGCTTAAAGGCAGGACTTTAAATTATGATATGGTATCGGACGGAATTGTAAGATTTGCCGTAGGACTTGGCAAAAAGGTGCTCATAGCAAATCAGTGCGGTCTGCTGTGGGATGAGATATATTCCTATGGCGGCAATATACCTGCTCTTATGGCGTGGACAGGTGCTATAGCGTTCACATTCCAGATTTACTACGACTTTTCGGGGTATTCCGATATGGCAATAGGCCTCGGCAAAATATTCGGGTTTACATTTCCCGAAAACTTCAGGTATCCGTATGAGTCAAAAAGTATTACGGAATTCTGGAGGAGATGGCATATTACTCTCGGCGTATGGTTCAGAGAATATCTGTATATACCTCTCGGCGGCAACCGCAGAGGCACAGCGCGTCAGATTCTAAACCTTGTAATTGTGTGGGCTCTTACGGGACTGTGGCACGGCGCAGGCTGGAACTTCATAGTATGGGGACTTTACTATTTCGTTCTTATAGCAGCCGAAAAACTGTTTCTCGGCCGCATACTTGAAAAACTGCCGCATGCACTGTCACATATATATGCGCTTCTGTTTATAATAGCAGGCTGGGTTCTGTTTGCCTGCGATGATATATCGGTTCTCGGCCCTTATCTTAAATCAATGATAGGGCTTGGAGCAGGAGGAAGCTCGCCTATGAGCATATATTATTTGCAGACCTACGGAGTGCTGCTTTTCATAGCGGCATTTGGCTCGGTGCATACAGTCAGGGATATTCCGGCAAGGCTTTTGAAAAACGAAAAGGCTTTGGATGCTACAAGGTTCATATTTGCATTTGTGATGCTGGCGGCGGCAACTGCCTTTATAATCGGGGACAGTTACAATCCGTTCCTGTATTTCAGATTTTAAGAGGGGAGGCTAAACTATGAAAAAATTATTCATATACATATTTACGGCCTGTCTGATTGCAGGAGGAATATCAGTATTTGCGGGGACAGACAGAAGCTTTTCGGAAAACGAAAACAGATATCTGACAAAGCTTTCAGATGTGCTTTCGGCAGATATATTATCGGGAGAATTTCAGCAGCAGCTTATGGACTACACCAGCGATCAGATGCCGGGAAGAGACTTGCTTACAGCTTCGGCCACAGCAGTCAAGAAAGCCTCAGGCAGAAAGGACATAGGCGGAGCATATCTAGGCAGAGACGGCTTTTACTTTGACAAGAAGCTTGACAAGGATATGAATTTTAAAAGGTATGAGAGAAACCTGAAAAAAATTGAAAACATTGCGCTTAAATACAGCGACAAAACCGTTACGGCAATGCTTGTTCCCGAAAGCGGCGACATATACAGCGGAAAGCTTCCTGTAAATGCGCAGCTCTTTAATGATGCCGCAATGTATGATACGGCAGGCAGTATTCTTAAAAACTGCCGGGTTATAGATCTTAGGGATGTACTTAAAAGCAAAAAAGGGGATTTATTATATTACAGGACAGATCATCACTGGACACTTGACGGAGCATATGCGGGATATGAAGCTTTTACGGGTAAAAAATGCTCATATGATACTATAGAGGTATGCGATGATTTTCTCGGGACACTTTATTCCAAGGTTCTTGATAAAAGCGCAGTGAAAAAAGTATCAGAGGGTGGCTCCCTTGATACGATTAAAATTCCTGTGCTGGCAGGAAAGGTACAGGTTACGGCAGACGGCAGGGATATCGGTATGTTCGATATGAATGCTCTGAAAGAAAAAGACAAATACAGAGTATTTTTCGGAGGAAACTACGGAATAACCGATATAAAGAGCGGTAGCAATGACAGAAAACTTGTTGTTGTCAAAGATTCCTTTGCAAACTGCTTCGCACCGCTTCTGACAGAGGACTACGGGGAAATAGTTATGGTTGATATGAGATATTTCTCGGGAAATATAGATATGATAGCGGGCGCGGCAGACGAGATACTGTTTCTGTATGAGCTTTCAAACTTTGCAGGGGATAGCAACATAGCAAAACTGGGAATGTAGATATTAAAGGACATAAGGCAGACAGCGCTTTATGTCCTTTTCTCTGAAGCTAATAGCCTTCATCTGCAACTTCCCATACATCACCTGAAAGCCTCATGGCAATTCTGCGGTCAGGCTCCTGAACAATTCCGTCTGTACTGACATTGACGGCGAATATATACAGATTATCCTTTGATCCCTGCTTGAGATAGCTGATTGAGTTTACGGTAAATACAGTATGCCTGTAATAGTCAAGAGCAGTTTTTTCGGCGGCTTCAAGCATAGCTTCTGTAAGAGGCTGCAGAGCCTTGTCCCCTTGCCTGTAGAGTATTTCTCTCGGAATTGCTTCGCTGTCAGGTCTTTTAATAAATTCATCGTTTTCAGTTATTGTGTAGTCATCGAAGGCGGCGGAGAATCTGCCGTCATCAAGCAGTCTTACAGTTACAGCCTTAGTCAGTGTTTTGCCGTTTTCGAAGGTTATTTCCATAACTATGATATCGTTTCGCAGGTTTTCAGGCAGGCCTGTAATTGTGCTGCTGTCGTTATCGGTCAGTTCTCTGATAGTATTCTCAGGGACCCAGTCTATGAGCAGGGAATTGTATTCTTTTTTATTCTTACCGTATATGACGGTGAAATTCTGAGTCTCTCCGTATTCGTCACGTTTTTGTGTCCAGTCCCTGAAATCAATAAACTGATTTTTACAGGAAAACCTGATACTTTTTATATTCTCTCCCGACAGATAAAACATCAGAGGGTGGCCTGTCATTTCTCCCGTATCATCTATAGTCCCCGTACTTATAACTGCCTCGGCGGGCGTGATTTCGTTGCCTGTTTCGTATTCACAGGCAGTAACCGTCATATCAGGTATACTAAAAAAGAAAACAGCGCTGCCTGCAAGAAGAATTATGGCAACAGCCGCTGCAAGAGCTGATTTTCTGCAGCGTACAGGTACGCTTTTTCCTGCTGCTGCGGCATAGGTTTCAGCCTCCAGAATATGCCTGTCGCTGATTTTGCCTACTGCGTCTGAAATAGTTTCTCGTTTCATATTACATACCCCTCTTTCTCCAGATATTTTCTGAGCTTTTTCCTTATGCGTGACAGTCTGACTGCCGCAGTTCCCGCCCGGATATTGAAATTTTCCGCAATGTCTGAAATGCTGTCTGCATACCAGTAGCGCCGCACAAACATAATTCGCTCCGTACCGGTCAAAGTATCCAGAAAAGAATCCAGCAGACCTGCAAGCTCATTTGCAGAAACACTGTCTTCAACAGACGCAGGTGATGACAGGCATAATTCAAGTTCATCAAGCGCAGAACTGTAAAAGCTGTTTCGTTTGGCGGCAGTGTTGCTGTGATATTTCATAATTGAAATATTGCGTACAATACGGCATATGTATGCCTGCAGCGGATCCGGCTTTGCGGGAGGTATGGAATTCCATGCTCCCAGATATGTGTCATTTACGCATTCCTCCGCATCAGAAGTGTTACTCAGGATGTTCTTTGCGATCTTAAGGCACAGCTTGCCATACTTTGATGCAAGCTCCGAAATCGCCTGCTCAGAGCGTGCAAAGAACAGCTCAATTATTTTACTATCTTCCAATTCTGTAATCCTCCTTTCAACTGTTTACTATGGATAAAGAGCAGGATATTACATAAAAATTTTCTGTTTAGATTATACTCTCAATAACTGCAATATGTAAATACCGTAACCCCGATGTCATACGAGCTGTTGACAAGGAACTGCTTTGTGTTACAATCAAATAAAAGCAGCCAGATTGCATACGACAAAAGGCACAGGGAGGTAACAGGTGGAATTAACTTTAAAAATAAATGAAAATATATCTGCCAAGCAGGCCGCAAAGCTTACAGAGCTTGGCAGTATGATTGAGGAGGGAACGCTGATAGAGCAGGACTGTCAGAATGCAGTCAGGCTTTATATGATTGCGGCAAAGGCAGGAGATCCGGAGGCTTTTTATCATATGGGCAGAGTGTATATGAACGGTATCGGAACTGCGCAGGATATTGCAAAGGCGAAGCTTTACTTCAAGCAGGGAGCAAATTGCGGCAATATCGATTCCATTGTTGCGATAGGACGTATATACAAGGCTGAGAGCAGCATTGCGCAGGCTGCGGCCTCCTTATACTCTATCTGCTGGTTATAGACGGTAGGAAAAATGGAAAATCTGATAAAAATAACAGTTGAAGATGATATGAAGGGCAGCAGAATTGATGCTGCTCTTGCCGGTATTGTGCAGAATCTTTCAAGAAGCGCGCTTCAGAAGCTCATAGAGCAGGGCGGCGTCAGCGTAAACGGACAGATATGCACAGAAAAAAAACGAAGGGTTGAAGCAGGCGACCTTGTGGAAGTTCTGGTTCCTGAGCCTGTGGAGCTTGATGTTGCAGCCGAAAACATACCTCTTGATATTGTCTATGAGGATGACGATGTGCTTGTTGTAAACAAGCCCAAGGGAATGGTGGTTCACCCTGCGGCAGGCAATTACACAGGCACCCTTGTCAATGCCGTAATGTATCACTGCAAAGGCAGACTGTCATCTATCAACGGAGTTATAAGGCCGGGGATTGTCCACAGAATAGACAAGGACACCAGTGGCCTGCTTATGATAGCCAAAAACGACGAGGCCCACAAAAGCCTTGCGGCTCAGCTCGAAAAGCATACGATTAAAAGATCCTATCAGGCTATAGTCTACAACAACTTTACAGAGGACGAGGGAACGGTTGACGCTCCCATAGGCAGAGATCCGTCAAACAGACTCAGACAGGCTGTTACATACAGCAATTCCAAGGAAGCATATACGACCTACAGGGTGCTTGAGAGATTCGGCAGGTTTACCCTCATAGAAGCTGTACTCAAAACAGGCAGGACTCATCAGATAAGAGTCCATATGGCATATATAAAACACCCGCTTTTAGGAGATACTGTATACGGACCTAAAAAGCCTCTCTACGGAGCGCAGGGACAGATGCTCCATGCCAAAACCCTGGGATTTGTTCACCCGTCTACAGGAGAATATATGGAGTTTGACAGCGAGCTTCCCGAAGAATTTCAGACAATACTCGAAAAGCTGAGGAGGGACAGGTAATATGGGCAAAAGGTCATTCAAGGGCGGAGCAATGCTTAATCCGGTTCCTGCCGTAATGGTAAGCTGCGGAAGCAGAAAGCCCAATATCATTACAATAGCGTGGACAGGAATAGTAAACTCAAATCCGCCGATGACATATATATCGGTCAGAAAAGAAAGATATTCACATAATATAATTGAAAACACAGGAGAATTTGTAATAAACCTGTGCAGCGAGGAACTGGCATTTGCAACGGATTTCTGCGGTGTCAGATCCGGGCGCGACACAGATAAATTCAAAGAAATGAAGCTGACGCCCGAAAGAGCCGAAATTGTCAGGTGCCCGATGATTAAAGAGTCGCCTGTCAACATAGAGTGCCGCGTGCGCGAGATAATAGAGCTTGGCAGTCACGATATGTTTATCGCAGACATTCTCAAGGTCCATGTGGACGAGCAGTATATAGACCGGTCCGGACGCATCAGACTGGATCAGGCATCGCTTGTGGCATACAACCACGGCGAGTATTTCGGACTCAAACGTCAGCCGATAGGAAAATTCGGTTTTTCTGTTATGAAGCCAAAGACCAGAAAACGAATTAACCGTGAGAAACAAGGGGGAAATCGCAGAACCGGCATTAAAAAAACGAAATAGGTTTGCAGTGCAAAGCCTTCCCGAATGATATATAAATAAATTAATCAACTTATTCTCCCGCCAGAGAAAAGTCAGTTGCTATGAAAAACAGTATATTACAAAAGTAATAAGGCTGGATATTTAAATCCATGAAATATTAGAAGTTATCTTTTAAAAAATGGGCGCAGGTGTCACAGATATATTCGCCCTTAAAAGCGATTTCTCCGTATGGAGCGCCGCAAATACAGCATATTTTGTTCATTTTCGTCTCCTTAATATATTATTTACCGGTTCGGCGATAAACCTAAAATAATATATTATCAGAGGCAGTTCAATAGCAGCGGCGGCAAACGACCCCGTAATGTAATAACTCGGATTTTTAATGTTATGAAATGAAAGGAGCTTGAGCTTATGAACAGAGAAATAGCCATTAAATCCTCACTCAGAGGACTTAAAGCCTATGAGTTTTCCTGCAGCAATCCCAAATATATAATGTGCTGTGTGCATGGCATAGGCGAATACTTTCTCAGATATGAAAGAATGTCGGAAATACTTGAAGAATACGGAATTAAAATGATAGGCATGGATCTTAGAGGTCACGGCGCCACAGAGGGCAAGCCCGGACACTGCGCGCCGAGAACCGATGTGCTTTCGGATATAGACGGCATGCTGGAATATGCAATGGAAAATTATCCGGGACTGCCGATTATACTTTATGGACACAGCATGGGAGGAAACATAGGTCTTGACTACAGATACAGAGGCAGACTCAACGGAGTTCCATGCGCCTACGTTATATCGGCGCCGTGGATTAAGCTTGTAAGACCTGTTACGGGAGCCCTGTATCATACGGTAAACCTTATGTCAAAAATTCTGCCGTCGCTTACCATCGGCTCTGACATAGATGAAACCATACTGGGAAATCCAAAGCTTGTGACAGGATATAACGACGACCCTATGACCCACAACAAAATCAGTCTTCAGACGGCTATAGAGGGGTTTTCAATAGGTAACGCTCTCTATGACGGCAAATGGGAGAAAAAGGGTAAGGGCTGTGAGAAACCGCTGCTTCTGATGCACGGTGACTCCGACAAGATATGTGATGTAAACGGCTCCAGAAAGCTTGCGGCAAATGAGGGCGATATCTGCACATATGTGGAATGGCCGGGTCTTTATCACGAAATTCATAACGGAGGACCTGAAAGTACAGGTGAAGAGGTAATAAACAAGATAGGGCAGTGGATAACAGAAACTGTAGGATAAAGAGGTGTTATAATGGGTAAAAAGAAAATATACGGAATTAAACGTGAAATAATATTTATGGCAATAGCCCTTATAATTATGGGAGCGGTCTTTGTTATATTCCCTGCGGCAAGCGCAGTAACCATATGCTATATAATAGCGGCGGCTCTGTGCGTATGGGGGATTACAAGACTTGCAGGATATTTCAGAACCAGCCGGTTCAACATATTCGGTTCCTACGGGCTTGTGCAGGGAGCAGTCCTTATAGCAGGCGGCATATTCATATTCATAAAACCTGAATTCCTTGCAGGCTTTATAGTTACAATCATAGGAATTATAATGCTGGCTGACGGAGTGCTCAAGATACAGTATGCCGTTGATCTTTTGAGAATTAAAGGACAGGGCTGGTGGATTATACTGCTTACCGCAATCATAATGGCGGCAGCAGGCATAGTTGTACTGTTCAATCCTTTTGCAAGCGCTGTTGCGCTTATGACCTTTGCAGGCATCTTCCTCATAGCAGACGGCATTGCCGACATAATATCCCTGCTGTATATCTCAAGAAAAATAAACAGGCTCAAAAAAGCAATGGAAGAAAAAGCTGACGATATAATAGACGTTGACTTTGTGGAAAAATAGCAACCTTGATCAGGGACTCTTCGGAGTCCTTTTTTAATGCAGGGAAACGGATAATCTCCATGATAAAGGGGTTTAAAAACAGAGAATATAAATGACCTGAACAATGAAGGAATATAACAGTCGACTTTTTTTATGAAATTTCTACAAAACACTTGACTTGAACATTGATGTCCAATTTATAATTACCATATGAGAGATTTGCGTTTTATCAGCGCAAATACAGAGAGGAGGACAAATTTTTAAATGAAGAAGAAATTTCTCAGTATAGCGGTATGCTTGTGTATGATTATGACAACGATACCGGGGGGGTATTACAGCCTGATGTAGCATGGGCAGCAGTGCATACATCACATTGTGTATGTGGAGGAAGTAGGGCTATCGGTGATCATACCGAACATACTGACATCACAGACTGGAAGGAGTGGACAGAAACAACCTACCTGCCGAAAGAGGCCGGCAGCTACTACCTGACCCAGAATGTGGAAATCAGCGAAGCATGGGAGCCTGCAAGTGGCACAGTGCTTTGCTTGAACGGCAAGAACATCACAGCAAACGGCAGATTTGATGCTATTGATGTTCAAGCAAGTGTAACCTTTACTTTGACTGACTGCGAACCGAACAGTACAAGGGGCAATATCACACACGCAAAGGACAGTAACAATGCCGCTCTGAGTGGCAGCGGCGTGAGTGTCAAAGACGGAGCGGTCTTCAATATGTACGGAGGCAATATTACCGGTAACGAAGTCACCATCGGCGGCAGCGGCGTGAGTGTCGAAGCCGGAGCAGACTTCAATATGCATGGCGGAAGCATTACTAAGAATACCGCTCTTAATAACAGCGCCAAGGGCGGCGGCGTGAACAACTACGGAATCTTTACCATGACCGGCGGCACAATCAGCGGAAACCAAGGAGGCACAGCGAACGGCGGTGGAGGCGGTGGCGTTTTAAACGCCGGCACTTTCACAATGAGCGGCACAGCAGTGATTGGCGGCACGAATGCCGAAGATGCCAATATAGGCTATAACGGCGGCGGTGTATACAACTACAATACCGGTCAATTCAATTTTAACGGTGGCACGATTATTGGCAACGAGGCTAACAAGAATGGCGGCGGTGTGTATAATGAGCAAGGAAGTTCAACTTTTACCATGACCGGCGGTATCATCAAGAAAAATAAAGCTAAGAATGGCGGAGGGGTTGCTGTCAACAGTAGTGCTACCTTCACCATGACCGGCGGAACTATCGGCGATGCAAATAGTAATTACGGTAACACAGTAACCAACGAGGGTGGCGGTGTGTGCGTCTTATCCGGCATCTTTAATATGGACACCGGAAAAATCATCGGAAATACAGCTGTCGGAAGTAAGACAGACGAATATAGAGGCTGGGGCGGTGGTGTGTACATTTCCACCGGCACATTCACCATGACCGGCGGCACAATCAGTAGTAATAGTGCCATCAAGGAGCAAGGAAGTGCGGGCGCACTAGGTGCGGGAGGTGGCGTATACAATAATCGTAGCGGCACATTCACCATGACCGGCGGCAATATCAGCAATAATACCTCTGATTCACACGGCGGAGGCGTGTACAATAGCGGCACATTTACCATGTCAGATACCGCAGCCATCTCCGGCAACACGGTGACCAATGAAACCTGTTACGGCGGAGGTGTATTTAATTACAGCAGCTTCACCATGAACGGCGGAACTATCGGCGGATTAAACGAAGGCGATGCAAATACCGCAGGATTCGGCGGTGGTCTTTACCATGGAGACGGCGAAGCACAGTTGAACGGGGGAATGATTCAAGGAAACATCGCTGCAAAAAGCGGTGGTGGCGTGTTCTACACTAAAAACATTACTTTGAAGAATGTTACCATCACCGGCAACACCGCAAATGAAGATGGTGGTGGAGCATGGATGGGATTTGTTGATGATGCTGTTATGACGGTCGACGGAACCACTACCATTACAGACAATAAAGATAAAGACGGCAAAGCCAACAATGTGGACTTAAGAATGGGCAAATCATTGACTGCAGATGCATCTCTTTCCCCTTCCGCTCGCATTGGCATAACAACACTGACAAACAACGAAAAAACTTTGGTGAAAAACTCGACGGACACGAAAGTTTTTACAAGTGACATGAGCGGTTATAAGCTGATTGATGATGGAAACAGTGGCTTGAAGCTGGCGGTAGACGATGGTTCGACTCCAACTCAAACAGGGCACAAACACTATCTCTGTGGCAAGACTCACACGGAGGTAGGCGACCACACTTCGGATGAAGAGACCAAATTTACGGCATGGACAAGAACAGACAGCCTGCCGGATACTGCAGGTAACTATTACCTGACCGAGGATGTAACACTGACAAGTGCTGTTGAGTACAGAGGCGGAATAGGCAAGGACTATTGCGGCTGGGACGTGCCGGATGGCGTAGTTCTTTGTCTGAACGGCCAAAACATAACCATGAAGAATCCTGACGGGATGACTGACGAAGTTGATGTCATTAAGGTATCCGGTCACTTCACATTGACAGACTGCAAGACTGGCGACGCACAAGGCAAAATTACGCACGCGACAGATGCATCCAGCACTAAATGCGAAGGCAAAGGTGTGAAAGTACTCGGCGGCACATTTGATATGTTCGGCGGCATTATCAGTGGCAACACAACAAACTATGACATCGGCGGCGGGGGTGTTAGCGTCGAAGGAGTTTCTGATACAACAAAGGCAAGCATATTTAAACTGTATGGCGGAAAAATTAGCGGAAATACTGCAAAGAGCGGCGGTGGCGTGCATGTTAGAAGAACTGTTTGGTGTGGTCCATCCGAATTCCGTATGTACGGTGGCAGTATTACAAACAATAATGCTGACAGTGATGCTGGAAGTTACGGTGTAGGCGGCGGCGTATATGTTAGTTGGACAAGCAAATTTGTCATGAGCGGCGGTACCATCAGTGGAAACACAGCAACTCAGAATGGTGGCGGTTTATATGCTTCTGCATTAGCAAAGGAATATGCTTCTAGCTCAGGCGGTGCAGCGACATTGAATGTCTCCGGAAATGCTACAATCAGGGATAATACGGTAGATAACAAGAAGAATAATGTCTATCTGGACAGTTCTACAACAGATATAGATGCGGTCAGTGCGACACTTACGATTAATAATCCGCTGACAGGTGCGATTGGAGTGACTCCGGCGGAAGTCCCTGTTACCATTGCTACAGGTGCAGAAAGTAATACAGACTACAGCACCGTTATAACAAGTGACAATGCTGATTATGAAATCGCTCACGACAGTGACGATGCTACGAAACTGATACTGAAGGATCCAAATGCACCTATACCTGTAAAGGAACACAGGCATTGTGTATGCGGTGAAGGAACTCTTTCTGCTGAAGGGCATGAACATAATAAAGAACAGAAGTGGACAGAGACAAAAACTTTAACTAATGATATGAAGGCAGGCTGTTACTATCTGACGGATGATGTTATACTCACAGGTAAATGGAAGCCTGCAAATAATGTAGTGCTGTGTCTTAACGGTTATAATATTATCTGCAATGCGGGAACTTATGATCATTCTGTTTCTGCCATTGACATAGACTCTAATGATACTCTTGTTCTGACAGACTGCCATACCGGAAGCGAGGCAGGTAAGGTTACTCATGGCAAGGACAGCTCAGATAAAAGATTTATGGGCAGAGGAGTATCTAATCACGGAACTTTCATAATGTATAACATCAGTATTGCCGATAACGATAATACAAGTACAAGCTTTAGCGGTGGAGGTGTAGAGAATAATGCCGGTGCGACATTTACTATGTATAACGGCAGTATCACCGGAAACAAGGACGTTAATGGCGGCGGTGTATACAACAACTATGGAACTTTTAACATGTATGGCGGCACCATTTCGGGCAACACTGCAAGTAATAATGGCGGCGGCGTATTTAATGCAGGAAAGAGTGACAGTAATGCTGTATTTAACATGTACGGCGGCACTGTCAAAGGAAACGCCGCATTATCAACCGGAACTGATTTCTCTAACGGCTTAGGCGGCGGTGTGTGCAACGCCGGCAGCTTCAATATGCACGGCGGTGTTGTTGGAGGTACGGAAGCATCTGATGCAAATATCGCAAGCAACAGAGGCGGCGGTATATATGACGGCAGAGCTTATTACGACAGTAACCCTGTATTTAACATCAGTGGCGCTGCAAATATCATCGGGAACAAGGTAAATACCAAGGATAATAATCTGTATCTGTACAACCAGGAAAACACTGTGACAGTAACTGCTGCCGGATTAGAAGAAGGTGCACGCATAGGTGTGAGCAGCTTCACAGAACCGTCAGATGAAAATCCTGTTATCATTACCAGTACAGGCTGCAATGCAGCGTACTTCTTCTCTGATGATAACAGCTGTGAAATCGGTTCTGATTCTGATAACGCAGTTATATTGAAAAAGAAGAATATTACTCATGAGCACACATGGGATACAGCGTGGAAGCACGATGACACCTACCACTGGCATGAATGCACTGACACTGACTGCACAGAGCTAAACGGCAAGGCAGAGCACACAGGCGGCACAGCCACATGCACGGAAAAGGCAGTCTGCAGTGTGTGCAAAGCACCTTACGGCAAAGTATCAGGACATGACTTTGGCGGTGAATACAAATACAGCGCTGCAGGACACTGGCAGGAATGTCAGCGTGAAGGCTGTAATGTGACAGGCAGTATAACTGATCATATTTATGATAACAGCAGTGATGCCACCTGCAATACCTGCGGCTATGTTCGCACTGTCAAACCGGGTACTTCAGGCAAAACAGATAATGTTATAAACAAGGCAGAAGACAGGAATGCGGGAACAGTAGCATCAACAACTGCTACAATTAAGCCTTCTACAACCACTTCCGGAGAAAAGAAGACTACAACTGCAACAGTTGATAATACAACCGCAAACAAAATCCTTGATAAGGCAGTTTCAAACAAGTCCACTGAGGTAATTATAAATACCTTGACCAGGGCAGGTATAAGCGAAGCGCAGGCAGGAACTGCAACTGAAATAGCTCTGCCTGAAAAAACAGTCAGGGAGCTTTCAGAAAAGACAGAAGCCTCGCTCATAATCAGAGCTGATGCTGCGGAAATAACTCTTGACAAGAAAGCTGTTGACGGACTTGCAGCGCAGGCAGGAACCGACGGCTATGTAAGACTTATTGTTGAAATCGTAAAACAGGATTCAAATACCCTTGAAGCGGAACTTAAGCTCGTAACATCAAATGGCACGGTAACAGACTTTAAGGGCGGCAATGTTTCAGTAATGGTTAAGCTTAATGATACACTTGCTGCAAAAGACCTTGTATGTGTATATATTGATGATAGCAACATATATCATATGGTAAACGGCGCAAAGAATTCAGACGGCACATACAGCTTTATGACAGGTCATTTCTCAACATATGCGGTTATGGCACGCAGCGAGGCAGAGAAGGTAATTGCAGAGCAGAATGCAGACAAGGCGACAGAACTTGTTAAGTCAGTTAAGCTCAAGGCCCGTTCTGCAAAGACAGCAAAGGGCAATATCAGAGTTACTCTTTCTGTGGCAAATGGCAGGGACAGCATTAAGGCGCTTGAAGATCTTGGCTATACTGTAAAGTACAAATATTACAGAAGCACAAGCAGGGCTAAGAACTACAAGTCGATGCTTGAAGGTACCGGCAAAACATATATCAATGCTGCCGGCAAAAAAGGTACAAAATACTTCTACAAGGCAAGATTAACGGTATATGATGCACAGGGCAGACTTATTGCAAAGACAGAGCTTAAACAGTGCAGATATGCATGCAGAGTAAAGTAGATGACTGAGATTAATAATTGAATGGAATTCACCTGAATAATGAGGGCGGTCAGAGATGGCCGCCTTTATAATGGGTAAATTTTCTGCGCTGGATACATATTTATGAATTAAAGTATAAATATAGGTAAAATGATGACATATAATGTGGTTAATGTAGCAGATATACATTAAAGAGCTTGTTTAAGGCAAAAAAACTAACCAATGGTTAATATCTTTTTTGAAAAAAATATTATATAATCCCTTGACAAAGGTAATTTAAAGGGAAGGAGGGGCATCAGGTAAGCAGACTGGTAAGGTATAGAGGATAAATTAACTTAGTAAAGGAGGAATTATATAGTGAAAAAGAGATTATTCAGCATACTTCTGTCCATATGTATGGTATTAACAATGATACCAATGGCAGGTGGGGGGGTGTTTGCTCAGACAACTGAACATAAACATTGTGTTTGTGGTGCAGAACATAAGGAAATAGGTAATCATAAAACAGAAGATGCAGACGCATCAAAAATATTTCAGGCTTGGGAAAGTGACAGTACCTTGCCAGGTACAAAAGGAAGATATTATCTTACAAAAGATGTTGTGATAAGTGAAACTTGGCAGCCTGCTGATGGTACTGTATTGTGTCTCAATGGTAAGACGATTAGTATGAATGCAGCAAAAGATGCGATATCAGTAGGCAAAGGTGAAACATTTATTCTGACTGACTGTAAAGAGGCACAGGGAAGCATTACGCATAGAATAAATTCAGAAGCGACTACGTATGCAGGCAGAGGAATGAGTGTTGCCGGCACTTTTACTATGTATGGAGGAAACATTACAGGTAGTAATCTTGAATGTAATAGTAATGAAGTCTTTGGAGCAGGTGTGTATTTGGCTCGGGAAAGCGGAGACAATAGCAGTGAGCCAAATTTCACAATGAATGGCGGAAGCATTGCAGGAAATATAATAAAGAAAATGTCTTATTCCGGGAATGCATGTGGAGGCGGTGTATATGTAGAAGCAAATACAATCTTTACAATAAATGGCGGAAGTATTAAAGATAATACGACAGCTGAAGGCACTTATACTAACGGGACTTACGGTGGAGGCGTGTATGCAAGAGGCACCGTATATATGAACGGCGGAAATATTATAAACAATAAAAGCGAGCGGGGCGGAGGTGTGTATATATACCCTGCTGCAAAGTTCTATATGAGTAGTGGAAGTATTAACAATAACGAAGCAGCGAGTTCAGGCGGAGGCGTGTATATAGCCGAAAGTAGTGATTGGGGTAATACAACTCTTGCAATGAGCGGAGGAAGTATTACGGGAAACGCAGTAATCAGTAATCTTACTAGCTCTAACGGTGGTGGAGTATATAATGCGGCATCCATAAAAATCAGCGGTAATGTGCAAATTGCGGGCAACCTGAAAAAGAAGTCAGAGCAAGATGCCGGTACTGCAAACAATTTATATCTGCCGGAAATTGCTACAATCAATGGTGCAATTGGAAATGATGCAAATATAGGAGTGTCAGCATTCAACACACCTGAAAAAGGTAAACCTGTTACTATTATCGATGCATATGATACAGACTATAGCAAGTACTTCCATTCGGATAATGAGCTGTATAAGGCGTGTTATGATACTAGCGATAAGAAAATAAAGCTGAAACTATTATTATCACAATCAAAGTTTAAATTTACAGACAAAGATAAAACTATAACTAAAACATATGGTGAGACATTTACAAATGCAGCAACAGGAGCAGCAGAAGGTAGCACAGTAACTTATTCAAGCAGCAACGAAAAAGTTGCAACAGTTGATAATGATGGTGCTGTAACTGCAACAGGAGCAGGTACTGCAGTAATTACAGCAACAGCCTCAGAGACTGATGATTATAAAGAAGCAACAGCCTCTTATAATTTAATTGTAAATAAGAGAACTGCCGTTGCAGGCGACTTTATTTTTACGCCTCCTGCAGATTTAACCTACGATGGTAATCCTAAGACTGCACAGGTTGCTTTAAAAAGCAAATATACAGGCTGTGGTGACATTACTGTTAAATATTATGATGAGTCAGGCAATCAGATCGAAGCAGTAAATGCAGGTACATATAAAGTTAAGATTGATATTGCAGAAGGTGAGAACTTTGCCAGTGTTAATAATCTGGTGGTTGGTACATTTACTGTAGATGCAAAGCAACTGGAAGAAGGTATGATTGCGGATATAGATGCACAGACATATACCGGCAATACGATTACACCGGAGGTTACTGTAACTGACGGAAGCAGGAAACTGGTTGAAGGTACTGATTATGATGTTACATATGAAATAAAGCCTGACAGTACA
>URGK01000041.1 GCA_900547295.1 uncultured Eubacteriales bacterium | reverse complement strand
GCAAAAACTGTTTCTTGGTATAGGTACCTCCGGTGACATTCTGCTCGGAGAAAAGCAGATCCAGAAGCTCATCGGGCGTATCTATTATAGCGGTCGGGTGCAGGTTGTCAATAATCTTCCAGTTAAAAAATTTCTACTCTATTTTTTAATTGTTTTTTAGAGTAATTTTATGGCGTATGGTATTAACAGTATTTCTTTTCTAATAATCTAACCATATTCTTATATTTTATATATGCTTCTTTATAATTTTTATTGTTAATAAGGTTTACGCAAGGCAGTATTACTTCTGAATATAATTTGTTGTACACATCATTACAGTTATCGCTGCTATTTATTGCATTAACAATATAAGGAGCCGTATCATAGTATTCTTTTATATCTTTTTCTCCGTTTTCCAAATTTAAAATATATTCATCTCTGAACTTACGGAGCGTTGATAATTCAATACAATCATCAGATAATCCTTTTGATTTTACACAGGCAGTGGTAAGATAGCAACCGGAATTGCCCTCATCAACTTCAAAATCTTTGCATGATTCCGCTTCAGATAATTTAACCCAGCATCTCCATTTTTTACAGTATGTTTTTCCGTCTTTCCAATCATTATCACAATAAACACAGTCGGTGCATTTTCTAGACATTTTATACTCCTCCTATTAAAAATTGATATAAATTTTATTAAGCAATAGTCAGTTACTAATCAGTATAATAAGAATCGTTGATTCCGTTTTTCTTTAAAAACACCACATATTTATCAAGAATAGTTTTGAATATGGTATTAAAAATTTTGCAGTTTCCGAAACGCTTGACAAGATATGGGCTTGTCTTATAATAGAATCTTATAAATAGCTTTCCTAAATAATTTTTTGATAGTTTCTCATCTCTAAATCTTCTAAGAACCCACAATTGAGGACAATTATATGAACCATATACCGCAGTGGCAATATAACAGCCTTTAGAAGTTTTTTGTGGCATATGAAAATCTATATTTACATTCGGGTATTTTTCTTTACATCTCATTTCCAATTCGGTCATTGCGGATAACAGGTCGTTATCAGAAGCGAAAGCACCACATTTTTGATAAAAAGCATTTGAGCTATTATCATATGGCCTATATGGATCACCTAAATCAAACCAATCCAAAAGGTTGTTTATATACTTTCCATCTTTACTATCAGGGAATTGTTTCGCAAGTGCAATTGTTTCTTTAGTCTCTCTTTCACTATCACGAATATAGCCAATTACTAAGATGCTTTTTATTTGTTCTTGTGGAATAAAGGAAACAGAAATAGACGATTGTTCGAGTCCTTTATAGTTGTTCTTCCAGTCTATAAGCACGTCTATTAAATTAAAAAAATAGCTTTGATATGTTTTATCCATTATGAAAACCTCCTAAATTTAAAGTGGATATATGCAGTTAAAGTTTAGCGGAAAATCCGCTAAAAGTCAATAAGAAAGATTTTCTCGTGATAAACTCGACCTATATATAATAAGAGGAGTGCCGATTATGTATCCTAGGATTAGAGATTTGCGTGAAGATAAGGACTTAACTCAACGAGAAATGGGTGAAATTCTTTCATGTTCGCAGCGGGTATATAGCAATTATGAACGCGGGGATTTAGATATACCGACTGATATTTTGATAAAACTTGCAATATTTTACAACACATCAACAGACTATATTTTGGGACTGACTAATAAAAGATAATTGTTAAGTATGTTTTATAGTTGTAATTAATGAAACAATAGAAATTGAAACTTATAAAGAAACCACAGTGAAAGAGAAAATCATCACCGTGGTTTTTGATTTCTTACAGTATATCTAAAAGCTCATCGGGTCTATCTATTATAGCGGCCGGGTGCAGGCTGTCGATGTCAATGCCGTAGCCCCAGCGTACAAGTACGCAGTCAACGTCTGCATTGTCTGCTGTCTGCTTGTCTACAACAGAGTCCCCAACATAGAGAGTTTTACCTGCGTCTAAAAGCCTCATAGCCTCAAACAGAGTGTCCGGGTAAGGCTTTCTTCTTATGCCGTCCTTTTCACCTATGGCGATTCTGATATAGTCACTGAAAAAGTGGTTATTAAGAGCCTTTACGGCTTCAATATTCTTGTTTGATACTATGGCTGTTTTTATGCCCTTCTGCTGCAGGGTTTTGAGCATAGGCAAAATACCTGAAAAAGGCTCTGTGTGTATAACCGGGTGGGCTGTGTAGTATTCCTTGAATGAGTGAAACACTCTGTCAAAGGTTTCATCGTCTATGTCGTCCGGTGTGGCATTCTTCATAAGTCTGCTGATGCCGTTTCCTATAAACGAGCGAACTTCTTCCTTTGTGTGAACCGGGTAGTTATACTGCTCCAGAGTATGATTTACGGCAGAAGTCAGATCGTCGAGAGTATCTAAAAGTGTGCCGTCCATATCAAATATTACTGTATCGTACATAATTACCTCCAAAGTAAAATCGCCGCAAGGGCGATTTTTTAATAGTTATATAAATTGCTTCTGACATTTACATTGAGTATCAGCCCCAGAGCCATCATATTTGACACAATGGACGAGCCTCCGTAGGATATAAACGGAAGTGTGATGCCTGTTACAGGCATTACGCCCATTGTCATACCTATGTTCTCAAATATCTGGAATACGAACATTCCGAGAAATCCCGCAACGATAAGTCCGCTGTACAAATCTCCCGCCAGATGACAGGTCAGAGCTGTTCTGTAGATAAATACGGCATAAAGACATATCACTGCAAAGCCTCCGAGGAAACCGAATTCCTCACATATTACAGCATATATGAAATCAGATGTCTGAACCGGCAGGAAGTCGAGGGTTTTGAGATCGCCCTGAAACAGACCCTTGCCGAAAAATCCGCCGGAGCCTATTGCCGTCTTTGCCTGCAATACCTGATAGGTCGCCTCTATGCTTGTATCATCAGGATGCAGGAAAGCCGTAATTCTCTGTTTCTGATAATCGTCAAGGAACCTGAACAGTATCGGCAGCGAAACTATAAATGCGAGAGCTGTCCTGTACAGGATTTTGTAATCTATGCCTCCGAAGAACACCATCAGTATCCATATGGAACAGAATACAAGTCCTGAACCCATATCCTCCTTGGCAATGATTGCAATAAACGGCGCCGCATACAGAAACGCCTTGATGAAGCCCTTGAAATACTGCATGGACTGCCTGTTTCTTGCCAGATACATTGCAAACAGAAGCACAAATGTAATCTTGACTATCTCGGACGGCTGGAAAGTTGTGAACCCCAGATTAATCCATGACCTCGCTCCGAACTGCTCATAGCCCAGCCCCGGAATATATACCGTAAGCAGAAACAGTATGGAGCCTATATATAGAGGCTTCTCAATAGTTGTAAAGAACTGATAGTCTATATACATCAGGAAAAACATGCATATGAATCCCAGAACATATGCCGCCGCCTGTACAATTACCGACTTTGAAAGTACAAAGCCGTTGTCATAATATGTGCTGCTTATCATCAGTATACTTATTACTGCGAATATAACCGGCAGTATAAGCAGCGTTTTGTCTGCATTTTTTAAAAGCGTGCGAAAATAATTCATTCCTTATCCCCTTCTTGCTTGACTACTATTAACTTAACCATTATAATATACATTGTCAATATATATCAAGATTTAATTATTGTAATGCGACTTTTTCTGTAAATAGTATAGCGATTTACAGAGATTAATTGATTATATTAGAACATAAAGATAAGAGGAGGGCTTCAATGAAGACAGTGATTATTGTCGCTATCATCGTTGGTATTCTTGCCCTTGCCATTGGTTTATTAGTTGGTTATATACTAAGAAAAAACATTGCTGAAAAGACAATAGGAAGTGCTGAAACAAAAGCCAGAAATCTAGTATTAGATGCCGAGAATAAGGCAGAAACAATTAAAAAAGAAATGACCCTTGAGGCAAAGGAAGAAATCCACAGAATGCGTAGCGAAGCAGAAAGGGACGTTCGCGAAAGAAGAGGGGAGCTTCAGCGTCAGGAAAAGAGATTAAATCAGAAGGAAGACTACATCGACAAAAAGGTTGAAAACATCGAAAGAAAAGAAGAAAGCATTACTAATAAGGAAAACAACCTTATCGAAAAGGGCAAGGAACTTGATAAAGTCATTGAGAGAGAAATGGCCGAGCTTGAAAAAATCTCCGGCTACTCTGTAGATGAGGCAAAGGAGATACTTCTTGCCAATACCGAAAAAGAAATCAGACACGAGGCTTCTGTGATGATTAAGGACATAGAGGCCAAAGCAAAAGAGGAGGCTGACAAGAAAGCCAAGGAAATCATTACAGGTGCCATACAGAGATGCGCGGCGGACCACGTTGCAGAGAGTACGGTATCGGTAGTGCCGCTGCCTAACGATGAGATGAAGGGCAGAATTATAGGCAGAGAGGGACGTAACATCAGAGCAATCGAAACTCTGACAGGTATAGACCTCATTATTGATGATACACCTGAGGCAGTTATTCTTTCAGGTTTTGACCCTGTCAGAAGAGAGGTCGCAAGAATTACTCTTTCCAAGCTGATTGTTGACGGTAGAATTCACCCTGCAAGAATAGAAGAAACAGTCGAAAAGGCGCAAAAAGAAGTAAACGCTATTATCAAGGACGCCGGCGAGCAGGCTACATTCGAGGTTGGTATACACAATCTTCACCCTGAGCTTGTAAAAATGCTGGGCAGACTCAAATACAGAACTTCATACGGACAGAATGTACTGAAACATTCAATCGAGGTTGCGCACCTTGCCGGACTTATGGCAGGAGAGCTTGGTCTTGACACAAGGCTTGCCAAACGCGCAGGACTTCTTCACGACATAGGCAAAGCCGTAGACCACGAAAAAGAAGGTACTCACGTAGATCTCGGTATGGAGCTTCTCAAGAAGTACAAGGAGTCACAGGCGGTAATAGACGGCATGGCAGCTCATCACGGCGATTATGAGCCAAAGACTATGGAAGCTGTTTTAGTAGCGGCAGCAGACGCATTATCAGCTGCAAGACCGGGAGCAAGAAGAGAAACTCTTGAAACATATATTCAGAGACTCGAAAAGCTTGAGGATATTGCAAATACAACTCCGGGAGTTGACAAGTCATTTGCTATACAGGCCGGCAGAGAAATCAGAGTTATCGCCAAACCTGACGAGGTTAATGACGAGGAAATCGTATTCTTAGCAAGAGAGATTTCCAAAAAAATCGAATCAGAGCTTGAATATCCGGGACAGATTAAAGTAAATGTTCTGAGAGAAACAAGAGCTACAGACTATGCAAAATAACAGACTAGGGGCAGCAAGACTGCCCTTTAAGTTTTTAAAGAGGAAAGTATGATAGTATATTTAGATAACAGTTCCACAACCAAACCGTATCGTGAGGCAGTGGACAGGGCAGTTCTTTATATGACAGAGGATTATGGCAACCCGTCATCGCTACACGGGCTTGGTCTTAATGCAGAGAAAGCTGTCAAGGAAGCAAGAGCAGCGGTTGCAAAAGGCCTCGGAGCGCCTGCCGGTGAAATATATTTTACATCAGGCGGTACGGAAGCCGACAATATGGCAATTATAAAAGGGGCGCAGGCCAGAAGGAGAGCGGGAAACAGAATTATAACCACAAAGACAGAGCACCCTGCGGTGCTTGAGCCCTGCGCCTACATGGAGAAACAGGGATTTGAAGTGGTATATATTGATGTTGACAGCAAGGGCTGCATAGACCTTGAGCAGTTAAGAAGTGAGATAAACGACAACACAATCCTTATATCCGTTATGCATGTCAACAATGAGCTTGGCAGCATCAACCCCATAGCCGAAATATCAAAGCTCAAGGGCAATGCGCTTTTTCATTCCGATGCGGTTCAGTCATACGGCAAGGTGGATATCAATGCAGGCGGTACGGATATTGATATGATTTCCGTAAGCGGCCACAAAATACACGGTCCTAAAGGCATAGGAGCGATATATGTCTGCAAAGGCGTAAATGTCAGTCCGTATATAATGGGTGGCGGACAGGAAAAAAATATGAGGTCAGGCACCGAAAATGTTCCTGCTATTGCGGGTTTTGGAGTGGCGGCGGATATTTCATATACCAATATGAAAACAAGGACCGATAATATGAAAGCCGCAAGAGCGCATCTGCTTGAGGGCATCAGAGGCAGCATTTCCGATATTAAGGTAAACAGTCCGGAGGACGGCTGTCCGTCAGTGCTTAATATTTCTTTTCCGGGCACCAGAGGAGAAGTGCTTCTTCATATGCTTGAGGACTGCGGCATATATGTATCGACAGGCTCAGCCTGCTCCTCAAACAAACACGGACAGAGCCATGTGCTCAAGGCAATAGGTCTTACAGACAGAGAAATCGAGGGAACACTGAGATTTAGCTTCAGTGAGTTTAATACCATAGAGGAAATGGACTATGTTCTCGAAAACCTTACGGCTATAGTTAAGCGTTTTCGCAGACTGGGAACTTTCAGATAGGAGAATTTCAAGATGAATGAACAGAACATATTTATTGTAAGATGCGGTGAGGTTGCCCTCAAGGGAATGAACAAGCCGTACTTTGAAAAAATGCTTGTAAACAGAATTAAAAAGCTGCTGAAGAAATTTGACAATGTTGAAGCCTACAGACACGAGGGACTTATATTCGTAAGAGCCGACAAAAAACACGACCCCGAAATGATTATAGGGGAGATTTCAAAGGTGTTCGGCGTTGCATCAATAAGCCCTGCTCTTGAATGTGAGTCGGAGCTTAACTCAATAGGAGATGCGGCAGTTGCCCTTATGATGGATCTCATAGAGAAAAAAGGAATTAAAACTTTCAAGGTTGACGCCAAGAGAGCGGACAAGAACTTCCCTGTCAAATCACCGGAGATTGCCAGAATTATAGGCGCAAAGGTGCTTGTGGGCTGCAAGGTGCTCAAAGTGGATGTGCACAATCCCGACTGCGTTCTGTTTGTTGATCTCCGCAAAGACAAATCCTATGTATTTGAACAGAAAATATCGGGATTTGGAGGACTTCCTCTGGGAACCAACGGTAAGGGCATGGTATTGCTTTCAGGTGGCATAGACTCACCTGTAGCTGCGTGGATGATGGCAAAGCGCGGTATGCTTATAGAGGCTGTGCATTTTCATTCATATCCTTATACAAGCCAGAGAGCGCAGGAAAAGGTTGAGGATCTTGCGCGTATTATTGCCCAGTACTGCGGCAGATTTAAAATGAACGTAATAAATCTTCTGCCTATACAGGAGCAGATAGTCGAGAACTGTCCTGAGGAGGAAACCACAATTCTTGTAAGAAGATTTATGATGAGAATAGCCGAAAAGGTTGCGCAGAAATCAGGCTGCACAATGCTTATAACAGGTGAGAATTTAGGACAGGTTGCAAGCCAGACCGCAGAGGCTCTGGTGGTTACCGATGCGACAGTCAAAATGCCTGTAATGAGACCTCTTATCGCGCTTGATAAGGTGGACATCATTCAGAAAGCCAAGGACATAGGTACATTTGAAACTTCAATTATGCCTTATGAGGACTGCTGCACCGTATTTTTACCAAAGCACCCGGCGACCAAGCCTAAGCTTGAAAAAATTCTTGAGTCGGAGTCAAAGCTTGATGTGGACGCGCTGGTTGAGGCGGCAGTTGAAAAAATGGAGATTATCGACATAAAACCTTGATAATCGGCAAAACTAGAAGATTTACCCCTTTTTCTTTCAGGGACATACTCTTTTTCAGGGTATATAATTGAGAGGAAAGGGGGCTTTTTTATGGAAGTAAAAATTACGGTGAACAAAAACACCCTTATTGCAGCGCCGGCTGGAGAGATAGATCATCACAGCGCGGCGGCAGTAAGAAAACAGATAGATGATGCCTATGAGGAAAGCCGCTGCACAGATATTGTATTTGATATGAACAGAGTTGAGTTTATGGACAGCTCCGGAATAGGAGTCATACTCGGCAGATACAACAGAGCAAGCGAAAAGGGCGGCAGAGTATATATAACCGGTGAGAGTGAATATATGAGAAAAATACTTGATATGGCAGGCATTTTTAAAATTATACAGAGAGTGGAGGGTGTGATATGAATTATGAAAATGAGATGGAAATAAGCTTCAGATCAGTACCTGTAAATGAAATGCTGGCAAGAAATGCAGTTGCGGCCTTTATACTGTATCTGGACCCGGAGGTGGAAGAACTTGCCGAGATAAAAACGGCAGTATCGGAGGCTGTAACCAACTGCATAGTGCACGGCTATGAAGAAAATCCCAAAGGCATAATAACTCTTGAATGTAAAATATCTTATGACAGAAAACTGTACATAAAGGTTGCAGATAAGGGCAGAGGCATTGAAAACATTGAGCAGGCCAGAAGACCGCTGTTTACAACCGGAGATTTTGAAGAAAGGTCAGGTATGGGCTTTACGGTTATGGAAAGCTTTATGGACAGCATTGATGTTGTTTCACAGCCCGGTGAGGGGACAGAAGTTGTTATGACCAAAAGCCTGGCATACTCTGTTGGGCGATAAATACATACCCAGAGCTAAAGAGGATATATACGCACTTATAGAAGAAGCACAGAAAGGAAACGAACAGGCAAAGGAGCAGATAATACTTGACAACACAGGCCTTGTCAGAAAAGCGGCCTTTAAATTTGCATCAATGGGCTATGAGGCTGAGGATCTTGTGCAGATAGGCTTCATAGGCCTTATAAAGGCTGTGGAGAGGTTTAACACAGAGTTTGATGTAATGTTTTCAACCTATGCGGTACCGATGATTATGGGCGAAATAAGGAAGTACATAAGAGATGACGGACGCATCAAGGTTTCAAGGCAGATTAAGCAGGACATACGCAGAATGAAGCTTGAAGAGGAGGAGTTTTACCGAAGTGAGGGCAGGTCGCCTAAAATTACAGAGCTTGCGGAGCGTATGGGGACAAGCTGTGAATATATTCTGCAAATGCAGGAGGCAGAGGATGCGCTTGTAAACATAGAGAGCCTTGACAATGAAAACAGACCTGAGGACATATGCGAGGCCTATGCGCATGAGGAAGAAAAGAACATAGACATTATTCAGCTCAAGGGTATAATCGGCAGCCTGCCCCTTAGAGAAAGGCAGGTAATTGTTTTAAGGTATTTCAGGGATATGACACAGGACCAGACGGCAAAGGTCATAGGAGTGTCGCAGGTGCAGGTGTCCAGAATAGAAAAACGGGTGCTGGCGCGAATGAGAGAGGAATTTGAAGAACAGGTAATATAGAAGTGACAGTATGGCTCTGTCCGGGTGGAAAACAGCCGGGCAGGGTCTTTTTTTGTCTTTTTGAAATTTGACATACATTTTACATTAGGTTTCTTTTTCATTTTACATTAGATGTTTATCATAATAACTGTAAGATGAAAAGAGAAAAAAACAAAGTAACTGAAAGGAGAGTTTATTATGAAGAAGATTTTAAGCATTGCACTTGTAATTGCACTTGCAGCAGCAATTTTTACAGGCTGCGGAAACAGCAGCGCAGGAGGAACAGTTTCAACAGACGGTTCAACATCAATGGAAAAGGTAATCGGAGCTTTAGGCGAGTCCTTTATGGAAGCAAATGACGGAGTAACATTCACATACAACCCTACAGGCTCAGGCTCAGGTATCACAGCAGTTTCAGAGGGTCGCTGCGACATAGGACTTTCAAGCAGAAGCCTTACAGATGAAGAAAAAGCAGGCGGACTTAAGGAAACAATCCTGGCAATTGACGGTATCGCAGTAGTAGTAAATCCTGACAACCCTGTTACAGACCTTTCAACTGAGGACATCGCTAAGATTTACACAGGCGAAATCACAAACTGGAAAGATGTCGGCGGAAATGATGCGGAAATCGTACTTATCGGTCGTGAGGCAGGAAGCGGCACAAGAGACGGCTTTGAAAGCATCACAGGAACTGAAGACAAATGCAAATACAATCAGGAGCTTACATCAACAGGCGATGTAATCACTACAGTAGGACAGAACCCTGATGCAATAGGATATGCTTCACTGGCAGCACTTCAGGACAGCGTTAAGGCAGTTGCAGTAGACGGAGTAGAACCTACAGAGGCTGCAGTTAAAGACGGAAGCTATGTTGTACAGAGACCTTTCGTACTGGTAACAAAAGAGGGAACAGACTTATCAGAAACAGCGCAGAAGTTCTTCGACTTCGTTACATCACCTGACGCAGCAGGCATAATTGAACAGGCCGGCGCAGTTGTACCGCAGTAACAAAGCAAAGCAGACGGCTTGCACAAAGCCGTCAATTTTGCCATTGAGAGGAAAACGATATGAATAACAGGAAACGTTTATTTGAAAATATTATACATGGAATTTTTCTTGTCCTGGGCCTTATAACTGTAGGTTTTGTACTGCTTATATCAGTATATCTGATAATTTCGGGAATACCTGCTATCGGCAAAATAGGGATTATAGATTTTCTGTTTGGAAAGACGTGGGCATCTACCGCAGCAGAGCCGTCATACGGAATACTGCCGTTTATACTGACAAGCATATACGGTACAGCGGGAGCGATACTGGTGGGAGTTCCAATAGGATTTCTCACATCAGTATATCTTGCCAAAATAGCGCCTGCAAAGGTAAAGGCGGTAATAGAGTCGGCAGTAAGTCTGCTGGCGGGAATACCGTCTGTAGTATACGGCCTTGTAGGTATGCTGGTGCTTGTACCGGGAATAAGAAAGGTATTTAACATTCCCGACGGAGCAGGACTTCTGGCAGCGATAATCGTACTTGCGGTTATGATACTTCCGTCGATTATCAAGGTTTCAATGTCAGCCCTTGAAGCAGTACCAAAGGAATACGAGGACGCTTCGCTGGCGCTTGGGGCAACACCTGTGGAAACCTATTTCAAGGTATCGGTACCGGCAGCCAAAAGCGGCATTGCGGCAGCGGTGGTCCTGGGAGTCGGCAGAGCCATAGGAGAGGCTATGGCGGTAATGATGGTATCGGGAAATGCTCCCAATATGCCGGGGCTGTTTGAAAGCGTCAGATTTCTTACAACGGCGGTGGCAAGCGAAATGTCATATTCGGCAGGACTTCAGAGACAGGCTCTGTTTTCGATAGCGCTGGTGCTCTTCCTGTTTATAATGCTTATAAATGCCACACTTAACTACTTCCTCAAAAGAGAAAAGGAGGGCTGATTATGTCAGGCAAAAACATATCCCGAAAAAGAAAAATATACATAGGCGTGATGAAGACTCTGATGGGTATAGCGGCGGTGCTTACCTCATCACTGGTACTCTTTCTGATAGTATATGTATTTGTTAAGGGTATTCCGAATATTTCGTGGGAGCTGCTTTCGACAGAGCCAAGCTACCTTTCAGAAAGAATTGGTATTCTGCCGGATATATTAAACACAATATACATTGTGCTTGCAACACTGGTAATCGTACTGCCTCTGGGTGTGGGCGCAGCCATTTATCTGACAGAGTATGCGGGAAACAGGAAACTTGTTTCCGCAATAGAATATGCGGCCGAAACCCTGTCGGGAATACCGTCAATCATATACGGTCTTGTGGGAATGCTGTTTTTCTGCCAGTTTCTTAATATGCAGACATCACTGATGGCAGGAGCACTGACCCTGGTTATAATGAATCTGCCTACGGTGATGCGTACCACTCAGGAAAGCCTTAAGACAGTGCCGCAAAGCTATAGAGAAGGAGCCTTCGGACTTGGCGCCGGCAAATGGCGTGTAATCCGTACGGTAGTGCTTCCCGGCTGCGTTGACGGCGTTGTAACCGGCTGCATACTTTCGGTGGGAAGAATACTCGGAGAGTCTGCGGCGCTTCTGTTTACGGCAGGCTTTGCCCATGCGCTGTACGGTATATTCGAAGGACTTGGCAGTGCAGGCGCGACACTTACGGTTGCCTTATATGTATACGCCAAGGAGCAGGGAGAGTTCGGAGTTGCCTTTGCGATAGCGGCAATACTTATGATACTTACCCTTATCATAAATCTGTCAGCAGACCTTGTCGGCAGACATTTCAGAAAGAAAAAAAGCATTTAACATAATAGAATTTTCAGTTACACATATATAGATAAATTATAAGGAGGAGCGTATGGACAATATCATTACCGTAAAGGATCTGTGCCTGTGGTACGGAAGCCATAAGGCGCTGAAAGATATAAATATAGATATTCCGCCTAAAAGCATTACGGCTCTTATCGGACCGTCAGGCTGCGGCAAATCAACCTTTATAAAAACACTTAACCGTATGAATGATTTAATTCCGGATGTGAAAATCACAGGAGAAATCAGATACAAGGGAAACAATATATTCGAACCGGCAGTTGATGTAAACGAGCTTAGAAGAGAAATCGGAATGGTGTTTCAGAAACCAAATCCGTTTCCTATGAGCGTTTACGACAATATAGCTTACGGACCGCGTACTCACGGAATTAAAAACAAGGCAAAGCTTGATGACATTGTTGAGCGTTCGTTAAGAGATGCGGCCATATGGGATGAGGTAAAGGACAGACTCAAAAAAAACGCGCTGGGACTTTCCGGCGGACAGCAGCAGAGACTGTGCATAGCAAGAGCACTTGCGGTAGAGCCTGAAATAATTCTTATGGATGAGCCTACAAGCGCCCTTGACCCTATATCAACCTCAAAGATTGAGGATCTGTGCAGCGAGCTCAAGGAAAAATACACAATCATAATGGTTACCCATAATATGCAGCAGGCAGTGCGTATTTCAGACAGAACAGCTTTCTTCCTGCTGGGCGAGCTTATAGAATGTGACAGTACAGACAAGCTGTTTTCACAGCCTGAGGATAAAAGAACAGAAGACTATATTACAGGGAGGTTCGGATAATGAGAAACAGATTCGACGAGCAGCTTATGCAGCTTAACAGAGAGCTTATTGAAATGGGTGCGCTGTGTGAAGAGGCTATTTCGGTGGCTTCGGAATCACTTCTTGCTAACGATAAACAGCTTGCGGCAAAGGTTGCGCCTCTTGATTCGGAAATAGACAGAAAGGAACGCACTATTGAGTCACTGTGCCTTAAGCTTTTATTACAGCAGCAGCCGGTTGCAAGGGATTTAAGACAGATATCGGCGGCCCTTAAAATGATTACCGATATGGAGCGTATAGGAGATCAGGCGGAGGACATAGCCGAAATCATATGCTCAATTGACGTGTATCCTGCGGGAAACAGCAGACTGCTTCAGGAAATGGCTGATGCGACAATAAAAATGGTAACAGAAAGTGTTGATGCTTTCGTAAAAAATGATATAATTATAGCAAAAAAAGTTATAGAGGACGACGACATTGTAGACAGCTATTTCGATCAGATAAAGCAAAAGCTCATAGCAAGCATAGCAGAGGACCCGGACAATGGTGAATTTGCAATAGACATACTGATTATAGCCAAATATTTTGAGCGAATAGGAGATCACGCTGTAAACATTGCCGAATGGGTGATTTTCTCTGTTACGGGAGAGCACAAGGAGGTATAGATATGATCTGGTGTGTAGAAGATGATGCGAGCATAAGAGATATAGAGATATATGCGCTTAAATCCACAGGCTTTGAGGCGAGAGGATTTGAGGACTCTGCATCTTTTTGCGAGGCTATAAGGCACGAAAAGCCCGACCTTATAGTGCTTGATGTAATGCTTCCGGGAACAGACGGCATACAGCTTCTGCGTCAGCTCAAGGCCTCACCTGAGCTTTGTGACATACCGGTTGTTATGGCCACCGCAAAGGGTGAGGAATACGATAAGATACAGGGACTTGATTTAGGAGCGGACTATTACCTTACCAAGCCCTTTGGAGTTATGGAATTTGTATCATGTATCAAGGCGGTGCTCAGAAGATGCGGACCTAAGACAGAGTCCCAGCTTTTAAAGGCGGGGGATATTGTTATGAACGTCGACGAGCATACGGTGAGCGCAGGGGGAGAGCGCATTACTCTCACCTACAAGGAATTTGAGCTTCTGAGGCTGTTTCTTTCACACCAGGGTATGGCGTTTACAAGAGATCAGCTTTTTAATGAAGTATGGGGTATGGATTACTGCGGAGAAACAAGAACTGTGGATATGCATATAAGGACGCTTCGCCGCAAGCTGGGAAGCTGCGGCAGCATGATTAAAACAGTCCGTAATGTAGGATACAGATTGGAGGCTGCATTATGACAAAGAAAATTTTCAAATCAATACTCATCGTTGCAGGTACGGTGCTTCTGGCAAGCATTGTAATTATTATGAGCTGCCTGTATGAGTATTTCAGCAATATACAAAAGGATAAACTGGCGGATGAGCTTGATATAGCGGCATCGGCAGTGGAGCTTTACGGTACGGATTATCTCAAAAACATAGACTCCGAAAGATACCGTATCACATGGATACAGGCAGACGGCAAGGTAATCTATGACACCCAGGCGGGAGCGGACAGCATGGAAAATCACGCGGACCGTCAGGAGGTAAAGCAGGCTCTAGCAGAGGGCGAGGGAAGCAGCAGCAGATATTCAGACACCCTTATGGAAAAGACCTCATACTATGCAAGGCTTCTTGATGACGGCAGCGTGCTTAGAGTTTCAACCACCTATGCGACTGCGGGACTTCTGGTTCTCGGAATGCTTCAGCCTATACTTGTAGTCCTTATAGCTGCGCTGGTACTTTCGGGAATACTTGCCCGCAGGATTTCAAAGCGCATAGTTGAGCCTATGAACAGCATTGACCTTGACAGACCTCTCGAAAACGATACATATGAGGAGCTTTCACCGCTGCTTAACAGAATAAATCAGCAACACAAAGAAATTGAAATGCAGATGAGATATCTGAAGCAGAGGACAGATGAGTTTACTCAGATTACCGAAAGTATGAAAGAGGGGCTGATACTTCTTGATAACAAGGGAAATGTATTAAGCATAAACGAGGCTGCGCAGAATATCCTTGAAACCGACAGCGACTGCATAGGTCAGAGCTTTCTCAGTATAGAAAGAAGCCGCAATATCAATAATGCAATTCAGAGCGCTTTCGAGGAAGGACACAGCGAGATTTATGCCCAGTACGGCAGCAGGGAATATCAGGTGGATATAAGCAGGATAGAGTCAGGCGGAGAAACAGTGGGAGCTGTGCTTCTGGCATTTGATATTACAGAGCAGCAGAATGCTCAGAGAAACCGCAGGGAATTTACCGCAAATGTATCCCACGAATTAAAAACACCGCTTCAGGGCATCATAGGCAGCGCAGAGCTTATCGAAAACGGTATGGTAAAGCCTGAGGATATGCCTAGATTTATAGGACATATACGAAAGGAAGCCTCAAGACTTGTAACCCTTATAGAAGATATAATCAGGCTTTCACAGCTTGATGAGGGCAGACAGATGCCAAGTGAGCAGGTTGACCTTTTCGAGCTTGCAGATGAGGTTAAGAGTGTGCTTGAGGGAGCATGCGAGGCAAAGAATATCAATATGAAGCTTATGGGCGAGCATGTATGCGTAGACGGTGTGAAACGTCTGCTTTATGAGATAATATACAATCTGTGCGACAATGCGGTTAAATACAATAATGAGGGCGGTATTACGGATATAGATATAAGTGCTGATGAGAAAAATGCCTATATAACCGTCAGGGACAGCGGAATAGGTATTCCGCAGGATCAGCAGGAACGCGTATTTGAAAGATTTTATCGCGTGGACAAAAGTCACTCCAAGGAATCCGGCGGTACGGGGCTTGGTCTTTCGATAGTAAAGCATGCTGTTTCGTATCATAACGGCACTGTAAGTATGAAGAGCGAGCCGGGAAACGGGACAGAAATCAGAGTGGCCCTGCCTTTAAATAAATAATATAATATACAGAGCTGTCATATTGTGGCGATATGGCAGTTTCGCATTTTTTGGAAGATACTTTTGGCTTTAGTCAGAATAAAAAGCCTGTCAATTGAGCAACCTTTTATATAGAGATAATTGACTGTAAGGCAGGTATTGGGCAATGGCTAATAAAGTAGAAATATGCGGTGTGAACACATCTAAGCTTCCGGTATATAAAGATGAGCAGATGAAAGCTATGATGGAAAAAATAAAGCAGGGGGATATGGAAACAAGAGAGGAGTTTATCAAAGGAAATCTCCGTCTTGTTCTAAGTATAATTCAGAGGTTCGGAAACAGGGGTGAAAACCCCGACGATCTGTTTCAGGTGGGCTGCATAGGGCTTATCAAGGCACTGGACAATTTCGACACAAGCCACGGAGTCAGGTTTTCCACCTATGCCGTACCTATGATTATAGGGGAGATAAGAAGATATCTGAGAGATAATAATTCTATCAGAGTTTCAAGGTCGCTGAGGGATACGGCCTACAAGGCGCTGACCGCTAAAGAAACACTGGGCAGGAAGCTGCAGAGGGAACCTACCATAGCTGAAATATCGAAGGAGCTTGAGCTTCCGCAGGAGGATGTGGTGCTGGCGCTTGATTCCATACAGGAGCCGGTGTCACTGTTTGAACCTGTATTTCACGATGACGGTGATGCCATATATGTAATGGATCAGGTCAGGGACCTCAAGAATACAGATGCAAAATGGATAGAGAACCTGTCACTGTCAGAAGCAATGAAAAAGCTCAATCCGAGAGAGCGTCATATACTTGAGATGAGATTTTTTGAGGGTAAAACACAAATGGAAGTTGCAGAGGAAATTGCTATAAGTCAGGCGCAGGTATCAAGGCTTGAAAAAAACGCCCTTAAATATATGAGGAAATATGTGTGACAGGAATTAATGCTACAGGCAATTCACCTTATTAAGGTGGGCTGCCTGCTTTTCTGGTAAAAATAGTATAGTGATGATAGTAAAGATAAAACTTAAAATTTAAAGAGCATAAATTTATAAAAGTATAGTATAATGTCTTTGTTGTAAGTATATAGATATAGATACAATAATAACCCAGGGACGGGTTGTTTTTAAAGGCAGGGATATAATAAATAGGTTGAAATAAGTATAACTCTAAAAGGAGCTGATATCAGTATGTTAGAAGAGAAGGTTGGCTATTTAAGGGATTTTCCAATGAATATAAAGCTAGTAAACATAAAAAATTATCCTTTACATTATCATACAGACATTGAATTTATTTATGTTCTAAGAGGCTTTGTGACACTTAAATGTGGATCGAGTATATACAAAATGCAACAGGGAGACATTTTTACTGTAAATGAGAGTGAGGTTCATGGAATATTTGATTGTTCGAAGGACAATGCAATTCTTTTAATTCGGATAGAAATGAAGTATTTTGTAAAGCTGTTTCCAACACTTCCTAGTAGAGCTTATAGAACCATGGGTAAGGAAAGGAGCAGTGAAGGAATTGTTTTTCTACGGAACAATTTTTTGCAGATAGGCTATAATTTTTTTTCAAAAGCACCTGGATATAAACTTGAAAATGTTAATATTATGATAGATATATTGCATTATTTGGAAGCTCATTTTTCATCTTTTTATTTTGAAGGCAAAATTGTAATGCATAAGAAGTATAATCAACCTGAGCTTAATGAAAGAGTAAGCCGGGTTATAACATATATTTATGCGCACTATAATGAAAAAATAACTCTTAAAGAACTTGCCGATATGGAATTTTTAAGCGAGTTTTATCTTTCACATCTTATTACAGCAGGAACGGGATTGAATTTTAGGGAATTATTATCTTTCGCAAGAGTGGAATGTTCGGAGAAAATTTTACTAGAAAGTGAAACTAAAGTGAGCAACATTGCAAAGGCGGTGGGATTTTCTACTACACAGTATTATAAAAAATTCTTTAAGAAATGGTATAGATGTTATCCGGAAGAGTACAGAGAAATGTATGCAAATCATATAAAAGGTGCAGATATTGAAGAAGTAAGTGAAATAGATAATACTGAAACGATACCATTGATAATCGATGCAATTAGTTTCCTTTCATTTGATTTTGAAGAAGATATATATCGGAAATTCCAATATATATATATCCATATAGATAGTGACAAGAAACCTGTTGGAAGTTTTGTACATAATATTAAACTGCATAATAATTATTTTGAGTCCAAAGAGATGATATATAATATAGATTTACTGATGCAGATATTGAATATAGAAAAATGTAGGGGAAATAACAAAGAGAAAATAAATACAAAAATCTATGCATGGGATTCACTCATTTTTGTACCATACTTAATGAGTTATGCTCTTGAAAACAGTGAAGTTTTTTTAAATAGTATTATTGATGAAAGGGATAAGAATAGCCGGCTCATAAGTGGCAATACAGGTTTGTTTACAGCAGAAGGAATACCTAAACCAGCATATTTTGCATATAAAATATTGAATTTAATGCAAGGTGATATTTTAGAATTTACAAATTGCTATATTGTAACAAAATCCATTAATAATAGCGAAGAGGAACAGCTAAATCTGTTGTTCTATAATTGTTCAGATGAGCTAAAACAATTGTGTGAATATACAAATTCTTCAATCCGTGAAATAAATGATAAAATAATGGAATTTAAGAATTCAATGGAAATAAAAGTCGATATACAAGGGCTTGCAGCAGGTGTATATCAGGTTGTTGAAATGATACAGAATTATGAAAACAGTTTGTTTTATTTGGCTAGCAGGGATAATTTTGGGAGAAAAGATATAATTGATAGTGATGTCATAAACATAATAAATATATCTTCACCTAAGACAATATGTAAAGAGCATTATGTAGATAATAAAATGGAATTCAAAGTAAACCTAAAAGGATTAGGTTTTAAATTTATCAGAATTATAAAAAAATAACAACTAAATAGCATGTCGATTAGATTTTATAACAAGTCAATTGTAGATAACGACTTTTTTCAACAGTATTATTAGTGAAAAGGGTCGTTTTTTTATATCAATTTGTGAAGGGAGTTGATGAATATGATGACAGGAAGAGTACAAAGACTAAAGTCAAAATTTTTAAATACCAGACCTAATATTACGCCCGAAAGACTTTTACTTGCGACTGAAGCATATAAAAAGTATGCAGGTGATGCGGTTCCATTATTTAGAGCAAAAGTGCTTGCGTATGTTTTAGATAATCTTAGTGTGACAATTCATGATGAGGAGTTAATTGTTGGTGCTCCAACATATACACTGCGAGGCGCAAGCCTGTTTCCCGAATACACGTCTGTTGATTGGTTAATTGAAGAAATCCCTGAATTTCCAACCAGACCTATGGATCAGATAGATGTTACGGATAAAGATAAGGAAACTATTTTAAAATGTCTGGATGAATACTGGAAGGGAAAAGCAATTGAAGATTTACTTCCAGAAGTTTTACCTGATGATGTATATGAATTATTTACAAATGGAATAGTAGATTTAGGGCTTACAAATACAACATCGGGAGAAACTGTTCCGGATTATAAATCTCTTATGTCAAAAGGACTGCAAGGCTATATAGATGACTGCAGAGCTAAAATTATGAAGGAACCGACAGGTACTTTGGAGGCTCATTCTAAAATTGACTTTTGGAAAGCGTGTATTATTGCATGTGAAGCAGTTATAAGATTTGCAGGAAGATATGCAGACAAAGCAGAAGAACTTGCAATGAATGAAATGGATTTAAAACGAAAATCAGAACTCCTTACAATTGCAGCAAACTGTAGAAAAGTACCAGCAAATTCGCCTTCAGGATTCTATGAAGCATTGCAATTTGTGTGGTTTATACATCTTGTGTTCCATATTGAAGGACCGACAACAGCGTGCAGTTTTGGCAGGTTTGACCAAGTATTGTTTCCTTATATGAAAATGGACATGGAAGCTGGAATTTTTAACGAGGACTTAGAACAGGAAATTCTGGAATGTTTCTTTCTTAAATGCGGGGAAGTAATAGAAGTTCGTGATAAATATTATTCTTTAGCATTTGCGGGCTTTCCAATGTGGGCAATTGTGATGATTGGAGGACTGGATTTAGATGGAAATGATGCGACTAATAAACTTTCATATATGTGCCTTACGGCAGGGGCAGATGTACAGACTGCACAGCCTGTACTTGCAATGAGGATAAGCGATAAAACCCCTGATGCCTTATTTAAACAAGCCGCAGAAATGATACAATCAGGTATGGCGAATCCGGGATTTTTTAATGAAAGAATTTGCTCAGATATTATTAGAGCTAAAGGAGGCACAGAGGCTGAAGCTAGAGATTGGGTAATAGTAGGTTGTACACAGCCGCAATTTGGAGGAGGTGGTACAGATGGAACTCCAGATGCAGGATATGTGAATTTCGGAAAGGTTCTTGAACTGGTGTTACATAATGGGGTTGATCCTGCAACAGGAAAGCAAGTAGGAATTAAAACAGGAGACCCTTCAGATTTCAAATGTAAAGAAGAAATCATAGAAGCTTCTAAAAAACAGATAGTATACCTGTATGACAAGATTATTGAGGGATTTAATATTCTGCAAGTTCAGCAGGCGTTAAGACTGCCGGCTATATTTGCATCATTGGTTATGGATGGGTGTATTGAAAATGGAAAATCTGTTCAGGAAGGAGGAACAAGGCATAATTCTGCAGGACTGTTCAGTACGGGAACCGCAAATCTTGCAGATTCAATAATTGCTATTGACGAAATTATTTTTAACGATAAAATTTTGACAATGGATGAGCTTATTGACATTCTTGATAAAAATTTTGAAGGAGAGGAAAGAATCAGACAGCTGCTTTTAAATAAACCTCCGAAATTTGGTAATGATAACTCAAAGGTAGATAAAGTAAACAAAGAGATTGTAACTTATGCGGCAGAATATGTGCAAAAGAAGCATGATTCCAGAGGTGGGATATTTGACTTTACACTCATGTCACAGTCGATGAATGTACCGCATGGACAGGTAGTAGGAGCAACTCCAGACGGAAGGCTTGCGGGGCAACCTCTTAATGACAATGCATCACCTATGATGGGAAGGGATATTAGTGGACCTACAGCAACTATCAAATCTGTAGCTTCATTAGAGCCGGTACATTTTTATGACGGTGCATTGTTTAATTTGAGATTTGATCCAAGAGGCGTTCAAGGGGAAAAGGGTATAGAAACTATAAAAGGTATAATAAGAGCCTTTTTTAATGAAGGTGGGCAGCATATACAGATAAATGTTGTAGATAATAAAACACTTCGAAAGGCTCAGGAAGATCCGGAAAGCTATAGAGGACTGGTGGTAAGAGTTGCAGGTTATATGGCTTATTTTACGGAACTTGACAAACAGGTACAGGATGCTTTGATTGATAGAACTGCTCATCTTGGAGGATGTTAAAAGGAGTAGGTATGTCGTATAAAAAAACAGCTTTAATTGGAACGATACAAAAGTTCTCTACTGAAGATGGGGATGGAATAAGAAGTACGGTGTTTTTTAAAGGATGCCCATTAAAATGCAAGTGGTGTCACAATCCGGAACTTATTGAGATTAGAAATCAAATAATTGTAAATCCTAGTAAATGCATTAAATGCTATGAATGTATTAAAATATGTCCTGATAGTGCTATTTATGAAAACAGAGAAGAGCTTGCTGTTGATTGGAGCTTATGCAGTAATTGCTATGCATGCACTGAAGTATGTTATGCAAATGCTATTATGCCAGTTGCAAAAGAAATGACAGTTCGAGAAATTATGGAAATAATTGAACAGGATAAAGTTTTTTATGAAAATACTGGAGGAGGTGTTACATTAAGTGGAGGAGAAGTTTTTATACATCATGAATTTGCAGAAGAATTAATAAAGGCGTGCGCCTTAGAAAATATAAAAGTATGTTTAGATACATCAGGTTTTGCACAATATGAGGTTATAAGTAAATTATGTAGCTATGAAAATGTTACAGATATCTTGTATGATATCAAACATATTAATGATAAGCAGCATAAACAATATACCGGTGTGAGCAATAACTTGATAATTTTAAATCTGAAAAAGCTTTCAGCTGTGCCTGAAATCAGAAAAAAGATATGGCTTAGAATGCCTTTAATTTCAAGTGTTAATGATGATGATATAAACATTATGCAGGCAAGAGCACTTTTTGTTGAATGTGGCTTAAAAAAATTATCGCTTATTTGTTATCACGAGCTTGGAAATACAAAAGCAACTCATATAGGTGCAGATTATATCAAGTTCAGACCACCGGATAGAGAAAGATTGTATAAAATTAAAAATTGCTTTGAGGAAGTAGGGATTGAGATAGAAATTATCGGAGAAAATTGGTCGAGTTAATTAGAAAATGAAAGGAGAATAAAATGACAGTCAAAAATAGAGTGGCAATAGTTACAGGAGGAGCAAAAGGTAATGGTCGGGGAATAGTCAATGCATTGGCAGCAGGCGGTGCTAAAATAGTAATTTTTGATTTTGATAAGAATCTTGATAATGTTGTTAAAGAATTGACTGATAAAGGTTATGATGCAGCAGGTTTTCATGTTGATATAAGAAATATTTCACAAATCAAAACTGCAGTAAATGAGACGGTAAAAAAATATGGAAAAATTGATATTCTTGTAAATAATGCTGGGGTAATGGCCTGTGTGCCGTTTTTAGAAGCTGATGAAGAAAACAGAGACTTTCATATTGACGTAAATATAAAAGGACCATGGAATGTTACACAGTGTGTAATACCTGAGATGCTTAAAAATAATTACGGAAGAATTATTACGTTGGCTTCGGTAACGGGTGGATTTGTTACTGATGGTGAGGATACTGCATATGCAATGACAAAAGCTGCATTAATAGGATTTGGAAAGAGTATTGCTATGGAATATGTTAAAAATGGAATTACATCGAATATTATGTGTCCGGGATATATAAAAACCCCTATGGTAGAGAAGTATGCAA
>URGK01000040.1 GCA_900547295.1 uncultured Eubacteriales bacterium | reverse complement strand
TTGTCGCTTTAGCGGAGGTTCCGAGCACAGAGTGCGAGGAACAATAATCCACCGGATATGCCGGTGCGCTTAAGTTGCTTTAGCTTTAAGCAAAAAACCTCCTATGTTACAATAAATGTGGTTCCCCAACCGCATTATGTAATAAGGAGGTAGTCTATGAAAGACACTGATAGTTTAGCACATACAACTTGGAATTGTAAATACCACATAGTTTTTGCACCGAAATATCGCAGAAAAGTAATTTACGGAAAGATAAGGGTAGACATTGGAAAGATAATGAGAATGTTATGCGCGAGAAAGGGCATAGAAATCATTGAAGCGGAGTGCTGCCCGGATCATATCCATATGCTTGTAAAAATTCCACCCAAATATAGCATTGCAGAGATTGTTGGATATCTCAAAGGGAAAAGCGCCCTTATGATTTTTGACAGGCATGCAAATCTGAAATACAGATATGGAAACAGGCATTTCTGGTGCCGAGGTTATTATGTTGATACTGTAGGCAAAAATGAAAAAAAGATAGCTGAATATGTTAGAGAACAGCTTCAGGATGATATAGCAAACGACCAGATCAGCCTGAAAGAATATATTGATCCGTTCAGCGGAAAGAAAGTTAAAAAGTAAGAGCGGGTAAGAAGTGAACCTTTAGGTTCACCCGAGAAGTTTGTGCGGTTGGTGGAACTTTCAGTGCGTCTTAAGACGCTTGCAGGTAAGGGCCCCTTATAGGGGCATAGACAAACTACCGGCTGAGCCGGTAGTCATGATTTTATGGGAGGAAAGCCTGTAAACGTGTAAATTCAAGGCATACGGAGTATTGTGATAAACGCATACAAAGCTATACAGACGGCATACTAACCTATATGTTTTGAGGAAAAATGTGAGGAAAACAGGCTGAAATATGAGGAGATGGCTCTTTTCATATATAAAAAACAAGGCATATTTGACGTATTGTAATATATGTGTTTTATAAAAATACAGGTAAACATAATGCGGCAGAAAAGGAATAGTAGCATAGTATTAGACAAGTCATAGCAGTGATGTTATGGATTTTTTCGGCAGTTCAAGCAACATTAGCCCATGAAAATGTAATTATTGAGAAATATTCGCTCATAAAAATGTAAAAAGGGGCTGTATTTTCTCTGGATTTGTGTAATAAAAGGAAACTCTGCTTTAGAGCAGGATTTATTCGTGAGAAAAACCGACACCTTATTACTGTTCGTTCCTGTTAAAATGATATTTGCATTGTTAAGGAAATAAACTAAAATTTGCTTTAACTGTTTTGAGTATTATATATTATTTTTGACAAACGTATTATTATAATGAGAATTATTTTAGTTTCTCAAAAAACGATGCAAACAACTCAAACTAAATTTGAGTTTATATTGATATAACTTAAATTTATTTGAATTACTGTTGACATAACTCAAAATATGTGTTGATATTTTAATAAATAGGACGGTGATTTTGTTGGCAGATATCATATATTATATAGTTCCGGACAATCATATACATATTTCAGAGGCAGAGAGAAAGTTGCTGGGAATAGGTGATAAAAACTGGACAGAAGTGGTCGTTACTGACTCCAGGGATATCTATAGCGGGAAAATGGTTTTTCAAAAATTAATGCTAGAATTTTTCTCGGATAATATAGAAAAACTGGTGCTGCTTTTGTGGGCTTTAAAAGATAAAGAGGAAACACTTTTTGTAGAAGCAGGGTTAGACGACGGATATGAACCTGTTGAAGTGTGCGATATAGAAGAACTATCAGAAGCCGTATGTAAAGTATACGAAAAGAACAAATGCTACAGCGTTATATACAAAGACGCTTCTGCTATGAAAAAGCGAATAATTAATAACAGAGATGAAATGTTTTATCTGTATGTTAAAAACGATGAAATTGAAATAATTGAAGAAGTTCTGAATAAATGGGCAAAAAAAGAGAATTTTGCAAAGTATGAACTGGGAGAAGAGTAGCGGTAATGAAGAAAAAATATGTTAAAGCTTTTATTGATAAAGTATTAGATGAAGAATACTGCCTTACAGCTAAAGATTTTGAAACTGCAAGAAAACTTTCGGTAAGCAAAGATGAATTAGTGAGAACAGACATAGCATGTCTGCTGGCTTTGTATGAAAATGATATTTCCGAAAGCATACTATACGATATGACATTTGACAAAAGTTCTCTTGTAAGAGTTAATGCGGTAGGCTCTATTGGTCTTGGTAAACGGAAGGACACCTTTGACAGAGTATATCGTCTTATGCAGTATGATAGAGTTCCGCTTGTAAGGAGTTATGCAGTTTTGTCGCAGTACGATGTATTTGAAAAATTAGCGGACAAGCCGTTTTCAAAGGAAAGCTATATAGGAGAACTGATTAATTGCTTAAACAGAGAAACCCGCAGAGAGGTCAGGATTTCATATTACGAAGTATTATGCTGTGCCGGCGAAAAAAGCTTCTTTGACGATATAATAAGCTGTATTCAAAAGGAGGCTGAAACAGGACATTTTGTTTTACTGTGGAGTTTGCTGCATTCTATTGAAAGATTGCTTGAGAAAGGAAGTGTTGAAAAGTCAATGGTGAAAGAGAAACTGGAGCCTTTAATTCAGACTTTCCCAAAGCAGCAGAAATTGTTTGCATTGGAGTTGTTTCAATTAATAGATGAAATATGAGGAGGTTATTATGCACAAAAAAGCCTTGTACTTATTAATTTTAATACTGGCGATTTTTATTGCTGCAGGGTGCGGCAGTAATAACTCGGAAATGCAGTTTGAGCTTACGCCTGAGCCGGCGACAAGTGAACAAGATTGCACAAACATAGAGGATAAGGTGTATTTTGCAATAGATGCGGGTGACTATGAAGAAGCGAAAAAACTGCTTGCATCTGATGAAAATATACCTGTTGATAACAGCAGAGCGGCAAAGGATTTGAGCGGTGACCCCAGAATTCTTTTTTCAGTATATCCGGAGCATGAAGAACTAAGTAGACTTCTAATTGACTATGGTGCCGACCTTAATGACCTTGGATCTAAGGGATGTTCATATCTTCATTTATCTGTTGCATATAGTGAAGAGGATTACGACGGAGAAATTATAGACATTACAGAATATATACTTAAAAAAGGCGCAGACCCTGATGTAAACGGCAGCGGTGATTTCAAAGGGACTCCTGTTGATTATCTTATGACAAAATCACCTGTATTTATATATAACTTTGACAGACTTTATAATATGTTTGTCAAATATGATGCAGATATTACCATAAATACATTAGAAAATGCCCTTAACAGTGACAGTGGCTTTACATATGCAAAAGATATAGTTAAGCGGCTTAAAGAAAATAATATTGAAACCGGCCTCGGAGATGCGCTTGAAGCTATACTGCTTGATAAAAACAAAGATGAAATAATAAGGCTTATTAAAAACGGCAGTTACAGGCATAAAGATAAAAAATATATGGTATGGTATGCAGCGGCCAATTGCAATATTGAGGTGCTGCAGTGCCTTAAAAATACGCATTTTAATATGAAATGTAGAAACAGTGAGGATATGTCGCTGCTTGATATTGCCGCGGCATATAATGAGCCGGAAGTCGTAGAGTATCTGATCGGACAGGGCTTTGATATTAATGATAAAATAAATCTCACAGAACAAAATGATACAGGCCGGGCTTTTGAGCAGAGCTGTGATCTCAAAAAATATACGCCTTTGTCATTTGCACTGGTGCACGGTAAAATTGAGAATGCGCAGAGACTGATTGACGCAGGTGCAGAATTTCAGAGAAATTCATGGATTAATGCAGTATTTTCACAAAACAAAGAAGCTGTCGATATTCTGATGAGCAACAGCTTTGAACAGGAGGAAACCTTCTTGGCGTACTGTTATATATTTGCCAGTGATGAGATGGCAAAGTATCTGATGTATAAAGGAGTTTCCTGCGATCTTTCCTATGAGGGCGAAAACATTATATCTTTCTTGAGAAAAGCAGGAATGAATGACAGAGCAGACCTTATTTTAAAATATAAAAATAAGATAAACGGTATATAACTGTGATGTTTGATGCAAAGAATACAGCTGAGGGTAAAATAACAGGAGAAGTTTGATGAAAAGATTAATATATATCATTGTTACAGTGACAATAGTCATAACACTGATTGGCTGTGGGACAGATGATGATATTTCTTATGAAATATATAATGCGATAGTAAATGGTGAGTATCAGACTGTAGAAGAACTGTTAAAAAATAATGATATTGATCTTGAAAACTACAGGGCTGTATATGAGGCAACAGGCGACTCCAGAGTCCTTGCGGCATCTGTTACACAGCAGCCGGAGGACACAGAAATGTGCAGACTCCTTGTAGAATGCGGAGCTGATATTAACAGCAGAAGTCCTTATGGCGCTACGTATCTTCACGAAATTATAGATTGTTCAGAGGCTGTGCCGTCTGCAGATTATACGGAGATTATGAAACTTCTACTGAAATCAGGGGAAGATGTAAATGCAAAGGGCAGAAAATCATATACAGAAACACCTTTGGATTATCTTATGACAAAATCTTCGATAATAACGATAGGCTACGATGAAATGTTTAATATTCTGCTGGATAACGGCACGGAAGTAACAAAAAACACTATGGAATGCTGCATCGGCTGTCGCAGCTATGAGAAAGTCTGTCCTCAGACAATCAGAATTTCTGAGGAACTTAAAAAGTTTGCAGAAAAAATGGGAAGATAAAAAAGCAATATATTAAAACTTCCGAAGGTCTGTTACCCTTCGGAAGCCTTGTTTTCTGAAACAGGTATTACCATATTTTCGATAGCTTTTCTGAGCTTTGAGTGGCGTATTACAAAATGTATCGCAGGGTGCCTGTTCTTTGATATGAGAACCCATTTGCCCTCATTTATAACTATCTGTATATTTCTGAAGGCGTGAGCTTCAGACAGAACGGGATTTAAATTCTCGTGAATTTCGGCAAAATTTTCAGTTTCCTCAATATGTCTTTTGTACTGCTCATAAGTGCAGTATACGTCCTTTTCGTAAAACATCTCCGATAGTGAAAGACCGATAGGATACTTCTCGAATTCTTCTTGTGTGAGTACGGGAAGCTCAGTTTTAATTGTACCGCTTTTTAATATATTTTCGACATCTGTAAGCTTTTTGCTGCGGTAGTCATAAATCTTTTTTGCATCTTTATCAGCGATATCATTTGATTTCAGAATTTCCTCAAGCAGATTTTCCGAAATTGTGTATACAGGAAGCGATGAGAAAATACTGCGCAGGTTAGAGCTTGCATTTACCTCTTTTGCGATAAACAGTCTGAATGCCGTTTCATTTTCCTTGCGGTATATATCCATAAGAGGATATGCTTTTTTCAGCAGCATATCTGCTCTTTTGCGGTAATAGGCAACTTCTGATCTGTTGTTGGTAAGATAATAGCTGCCGTCACTGTGATATCCGGATATACATTCACCCGAGAGCGCCGCAGTATCGGAAACGTAATCAAGATGACAGTACACGCTGTTTTGAAGACCTTTCAGATAATATGGTGAAATCTGTCCTGTCATATACATAGGTATCCAGCTTTCAAGTCCCAGCATCAGCTCTATAAACGGTCTGTCAAGGTTATGTATTATATCAAGATGCAGACCTTTTTTGAGCATCAGCGCAAGTCCGAACATCCACTTCTTAGAGAAATTCATATCCTCAGACATATCCTCCATAGGCATATCACTGCACATAAACACTCTTTCGCCGCCTCTGGCAAGAACTGTGGATTTGAAGAAATCAAGTTCACCCTTGCGCATTTCAACAATACCGTAATAGTTTCTGGATACCGGAAGCTTGAGCGGCATAGACGGAACTTTAAGGCTGTCAAAGTTAATGGCTCTGATGTAATCGTCAAGATTGAATTCGTCAAGCTTCTTGAGAAAGCTATCGACATTGCTGCCTTTGGAAGAGGCGTCCTCCGAGCACAGCCACAGGCGCAGCGCATCAGAAAACTGAGCGTCAGACTGAGCAGCAGTCTTATCAAGACCGAGGGCTGATGTAACTATCTGTCTGTCTTTTGTGGTATTGCAGCTTCCTGCCAGAAATAAGCATACACCGCTGATAAAGCCCTCGGGGTCAGAGGGTTTTCTCTGTCCCGAACGTATTCGTGAAAGCGAGGATACATCGTAATTAAGAAATCTTGCAAGTTCTGAAATATTAATATCAACAGAGGATATCAGTGTATTCAGGTTGTCGCGCATGGTTTCATAGTTAAATGTGCTGTCCTGAAGCGAGGCTTCCAGCTGCTCTGATATTTCGGACTGATTCATATCAAGCCCTTTGCTCTTTGCAAGCGAGGCAATACCGCCTGCAAGCCCTGTAATCTGCACACTGCCTGCTGCGGGCTTTCTGGCGCCGTTTCGGTATCTGCTTATTACGGCAGGGGAAATACCTGATGCCTCAGAAAGCTCTCTGGCACTGCAGCCCAGCATATCTATATATTTGTTAAGCGTGTCTTTAAAGTCCATAACATACTCCGTTTCTCGATAACCCTATTATATTACCCCGGGACTCAAAAAGCAATTACCGGAATTGTCATTGACTATAGTGGTAACATTATTCAGCAGTAAGGGAAAATATAATATAATTTAAATATATTTAATTTACAGACGAAAGAGAAAGGAAAAGGATTATGAAGAGAATAACAGCAATATTATTATCACTTATAGTTGCGGTTGCATTTATGCCGACGGCAGCATTTGCAGCAAACGAAAGCGTGCAGTTTGAATTAAGCTGTACGGAGGGAGGCGGAATATACAGCTACAGTATGTATATGTATAATCTTCAGAAATACAAACTGGAAGGTACTGCCGGAATTGTGAAGGGGAATGATTTTGAATCCACATTATATGCAATTCCTGACAGCAGTGATTATGTGTTCAAAGGATTTTATTCAGGCAGCACTAAAATCAAAACTACAGGCAAAGGCGCATACGGCTATACTTTGAAATATGACAGGAATCTCAAGGACAAGCAGGTAACCGCTAAATTTGTCAAGGCTACAAAAGCGCAGAAATCCGTAGCGAAACTGAAAGCCAAGAATTTCAAAAGCAAGAAAGTAAAAGGCATTAATACTCTTTCGTGGACTATAGGTTCCAAGGTTGACGGATACACAATCACAATAATCAACACAACTGATAATCAGCCGGCAGTCGCAGGGGATGCCAAGGTTGCAAAGAACGGCAAGGATGCCAAGTTCAAATTCAAATATGCTGTTAAAGGCAAGAAATACAAGGCAGAGATCGTAGGTTACAAGACCGTAAAAGGTGTGAAGGTTCCTACTGCGGCTAAGGTTGTAACATTTACAGGTAAATAAGACGGAATATGAAGAAAATATTATCATCAGTAATTATTATATCAATGTGCCTTGCTCTTGTTTCCTGCAGCGGAAGCACCGGAAACAGCAGCGGAGAGGCTATAGAGATAGCAAAGCCGGACTGCGCTGATATATCGACGGAAACCTATGAGGATAATGCCCTTACAATGACAGTTCCGTCAGGCTGGACTGTGGAAACATACGGCTCTATGGGCGAATACAGCATAAGATGTTTTGATCCTGCAGACAAATCAAGGCAGATCTTCTGCTACGGCTGCCTGTCGCCGATTCTCAAAAGCAAAGAGGCAAAAGAATGGTACAGACAGTATTCGCAGGCAACAGGCGGGGGATACGGTTCCGATCTGTTTGCGCCTGCTGTGGTTTTAAGTTCAGGCAGAGCGACAGATATATTTAAGAAATTCGATAAGCTCACAGAGTATGTGAATACAATAGGCAGTCAGTATTCAAATTTTAAATACCCTGTGATGGACAGCTTTAAAGTTATAGAGGAGATACCATACTCAACACCTATGGCATCATACGCAAAAGACGAGGGCTGTATCAGAGCCACCTTTGATTCTGAAGAGGGTACTTTTTCGGAGGGACTCTTTGCGGCAACCCTTGTTGATGCCGGGTCGTATGAATACTTCGGAGCAGACACAATGCCTCTTGCAGTATATTGTGCAACAGGCGTATCTGCTTCGGCAGAGGATTTCCTGATTATGCAGGACATGCTGCTTGAATGTGTCAACTCCATTTCATTTAAAGACTCATTCATACAGCAGGCAAATGCATACAGTAATTCGGTTACGGCAGCTTCGTTAAACTATGCCGCGCAGGTTAATTCCGCAATAGACAGTTATATGCAGTCGTGGGAAAACCGTCAGATTACAAATGACAGAATAGCAGAGAAGCAAAGCGATGCGATTTTAGGCTACGACAGACTGTATGACAGCAGTACAGGCGAAACCTACAGGGCGGAAACCGGGTGGTATGAAATGTATGATGCAGACAGAGGCAGCCACTCCAATACCGATATCTATATGGTAGAAGACGATGCATTGTATGACAAAGCCTATTCGGGCACGATAATGTACAAATAGACATAAAATTAACATAAACAAGCATAAAAACCTGCTTTTCCGGTTGTGGAGAAGCAGGTTTTAAAAGCCTATAATTTAATATATTCATCTCTGCCTGCGCCTACGGAAACGTAGGTGATTTTGCAGGCTACAGCTTTTTCGATATATGCGATATAGTCTTTTGCCGCCTGAGGAAGCTCCTCATAAGTGCGGCATTTTGAAACATCGCCGAAACCCGGCAGATATTCAATTACAGGCTTTGCACGAAGCAGGCGCTGACCTGTAGGAAAAGCTGTGGTTTTGATTCCGTCAATCTCATATGCGGTGCATACGGGGATTTTATCCATATATGATAATACGTCAAGTTTTGTCAGTGCGATTTCTGTTGCGCCCTGAACTCTGACACCGTATTTTGATGCAGGTATATCAAAAGCTCCGACTCTGCGCGGTCTGCCCGTAGCCGCGCCGTATTCGCCCCCGGCTTTTCTGAGAGCTTCGGCCTCATCGCCTGACATTTCAACTGTAAACGGCCCCTCACCTACACAGGTTGAATATGCTTTCATAATACCCAGCGTGCCTGTCAGTGTAAGTCCCGGAACTCCGGCCCCGATAGGAGCAAATGAGGCGAGAGTTGTTGATGAGGAAGTGTACGGATATATACCGAAATCAATATCCCTTAAAGCTCCAAGCTGAGCCTCAAACATTATATTCCTGCCCTCCGCTGCCGCCTGATAGAGATATTCGGATACATCTGTGATGTACGGAGCAACTTCTGAGCCGTATTTTTTGAGCCAGTCCATAATCTCATCGGCATCTACAGGCTCGTGACCGTAGCCTTTGACTGTGATGTTTTTCCATTCCACGATATCCTTAACCTTTTCGTAAAGGCTGTCCATATCAAGCAGATCCTCCATGCGCAGAGCTTTTTTCATATACTTGTCTGCATAGACAGGAGCTATGCCTCTGCGGGTAGAGCCGAATTTCTTGTCTGCCAGTCTGTCCTCTTCCATAATATCCATAAGTCTATGATAAGGCAGACATATGATTGCCTTGTCGCTTATCTTGAGATTGTCGGGAGTTATTTTAATGCCCTGCTCTCTCAGCTTGCCGGCCTCGTTTACAAGGTGTTCGATATCTATTACCATACCGTTTCCCATTATATTCACAGTGGTTTCTCTGAGAATTCCTGACGGAAGCAGGTTGAGAATAAATTTACCTCTGTCATTTACAACGGTATGTCCTGCGTTGTTGCCGCCCTGGTAACGGCATATTATGTCGTAGTCTGAGGAAAGCAGATCCACCATACGGCCTTTTCCCTCATCTCCCCAGTTGATACCAACGATTGCTGTAAGCATACAATCAGCTCCTTTCCTGTCTATACATTAATTGATACGTCTATATTTTTGTCGAGAAACTCGCGGTTTGCTGCAAGCACCGCTCTGACTTCTCTGAGATAATCCTCTGTCTGCTGTGTGGCTATGCCTGTGAAGCAGCTTTCGGAAATTATTTTATCTATATCAGCCCTTGTAAGCCCGAATTCAGGGTCATTTGCAATTCTGTCAAGCAAATCATTGCTTTTGCCCTCCTGCTTGACTGCAAGGCCTGCCGCCACAGAGTGACTTCTGATGGCCTCGTGAAGAAGCTGTCTGTCACCTCCGTTTTTGACGCAGTGCATCAGAATGTTTTCGGTTGCCATAAACGGCAGTTCCTCGTTTAAATTCTTCTTTATAACCTCAGGATAGACTCTGAGACCCGAAACAATATTTATATAAAGCTGAAGTATTCCGTCTGTCGCAAGGAAAGCCTCAGGTATTGATATACGTCTGTTGGCAGAGTCATCAAGGCTTCTTTCGAGCCACTGTGTGCCTGCGGTCATGGCAGGGTTAATACATTCTGCAATAACAAAGCGTGAAAGCGATGAAATCCGCTCGCTTCGCATAGGATTCCTCTTGTAGGCCATGGCGGAGGAGCCTACCTGACCTGCTTCAAAAGGCTCATCAAACTCTTTGAGATGTGAAAGAAGCCTTATATCGCCTGAGAACTTCTGCGCGCTCTGGGCTATTCCCGACAGAACGGAAAGTATGAAATAGTCTGCCTTGCGGGAATAGGTCTGACCGCTTACCGAATAGGTCTTTTCAAAACCCATCTTGTCGCAGATTAGCTTTTCCAGTCTGCGGACCTTGTCCGCATCGCCGTCAAACAGCTCCAGAAAGCTTGCGCCGGTGCCTGTGGTGCCTCTGCAGCCCAGCAGCTTCATATTGGAAACCGCAAAATCAAGCTGCTCCAGATCCATCATTAAATCCTGCATCCACAGCGCCGCGCGCTTGCCTGCGGTTGTAGGCTGCGCAGCCTGAAAATGCGTATATGCTAAAGTAGGCAGGTCCTTGTATTTGTCTGCGAAATCTGCAAGCTCTGCGATTGCCGTAAGCAGCAGCTTTCTGATGCGCATAAGAGCGCTTCTCTGAAGTATCACATCTGTGTTGTCGCCCACATAGCAGCTGGTTGCTCCCAGATGAATTATTGGTCTTGCTTTAGGGCAGGCAAGTCCGTAGGTGTATATGTGAGCCATAACATCGTGTCTTACTTCCTTTTCACGCTGTCTTGCAGTGTCGTAGTCTATGTCGCAGATATGCTCTTTCATTTCGGCTATCTGCTCGTCAGTAATATTTATCCCAAGCTCCTGCTCTGCTTCTGCAAGAGCAATCCACAGCCTGCGCCATGTTGAGAATTTACTGTCCGGCGAAAAAATATGCTTCATTTCATCGCTTGCATATCTGGTTGTCAGAGGGTTGATATATACATCGTTCATAATAAATCCTTTCGGCGCTACAGCAGGTGAATGCCGGCTGCCTCGCATTTGCTTATCATTTCATCGGGCCAGACTGAAGCCTGAACCTCGCCTATATGAGCCTTGCGCAGGAAGTACATGCACAGACGGCTTTGTCCTATGCCTCCGCCGATGCTGTAAGGAAGCTCTCTGTTTAATATTGCCTTGTGGAAAGGCAGATCCTTTCGCTCCTCTGCGCCTGCAAGAGCAAGCTGCCTTGCCATTGCCTCCTCGTCTACTCTGATACCCATTGAGGAAATCTCAAAGGCTCTGTCCAAAACCTCATTCCATAATATGATGTCGCCGTTAAGCTCCCAGTCATCATAGTCAGGCGCTCTGCCGTCGTGCTTATCTCCGGATTTTAAAGCTCCGCCGATTTTCATAATGAATACGGCTCCATGCTCTCTTGTTATGGCATCTTCTCTCTGCTTAGGAGTAAGGTCAGGATACATATCCTCAAGCTCCTGTGTTGTGATGAAATATATTTCATTCGGAAGCTCTGTCTGAATATCTCTGTAGAGCCTGTTGACATAGTCGCCAAGGTTTTTGAGCGCGTTGTAGATTATCGTAACTGTTTCTTTGAGATATTCTTCGGTTCTCTGCTCTTTAGTTATAACCTTTTCCCAGTCCCACTGGTCCACATAAATGGAATGGAGATTGTCAAGCTCCTCGTCACGTCTGATGGCGTTCATATCGGTGTAGATGCCGTTTCCTGCGGCAATGCCGTATCTGCCTAGAGCCATACGCTTCCATTTGGCAAGGGACTGTACTATTTCAACAGTCTGTTCGTTCATATCCTTGATTGTAAACTGTACGGTTCTCTCAACTCCGTTGAGGTCATCGTTAAGTCCGCTTTCGGGAGTTACAAACAGCGGTGCTGAAACACGTCTGAGTGAAAGTCCGTAGGCCAGTTCCTGCTGGAAATAGTCCTTTATTTTTTTGATTGCACGCTGGCTTTCCATAAGATCCAGCGCTGATGTGTATTTATCAGGTAGAATAAGTGGTAACATATCTGGTTCCTCTTTCTATTATACTATTTATTTCTTGTTTATGAAAGACTGAGATGCTTTTACAAAGCCGTAAAACAGAGGATGAGCTCTGTCAGGTCTTGATTTGAATTCAGGATGATACTGAACGCCCACATAAAAGTCTCTGTCTGAAAGCTCCACAGCCTCTACAAGTCTTTTGTCCGGAGACATTCCCGAAAGGGTAAGCCCATTGTCTGTGAGAAGCTGCCTGTAGTCGTTGTTGAATTCATAGCGGTGCCTGTGGCGCTCTGATATTTCAGGCTTGCCGTAGCATTTCATCATTGTAGTGCCCGGCTCTATTCTGCAAGGGAATGCGCCCAGCCTGAGAGTGCCGCCCTTGTCGATATCATCATTTTGTCCAGGCATGAAATCTATGACCTTGCAGGAGCATATTTCGTTAAACTCTCCGGAGTCTGCTTCTTTAAGTCCTGCAACATTTCTTGCAAACTCGATTACCGCAATCTGCATACCCAGGCATATGCCAAGATAAGGGACAACGTTTTCTCTTGCAAAGCGCGCGGCAAGTATCATGCCCTCGATACCTCTATCGCCGAAGCCGCCGGGAACGAGAATTCCGTCAAGATCCGCAAGGGCGCTTTCGTATGTGTCAGGGGTCAGGGTTTCCGAGTCTATCCAGCGGATATCTATGCCTGTGCCCAAGGCGCAGCCTGCATGGCGCAGAGCCTCTGCAACCGAAAGATAGGCGTCGTGAAGCTGTATGTATTTGCCTACAAGCCCGATGGTTACGCTGTCCTCTGTGTTTTTTATGGCGTTTACCATAGCCTCCCACTCCGCGAGGTCTGCGGCAGGGGCTGATAGGCTCAGCTCTCTCAAAACGACAGACGAGAAATTGTGAGACTCAAGCATCAGAGGAGCCTCGTACAGACAAGGCAGCGTTATATTCTCGATAACGCAGTCACGTCTGACATTGCAGAACATTGATATTTTGTCGAAGATGGCAGGCTCGATATGCCTGTCGCATCTCAGAACAATAATATCAGGTCTGATACCCATTCCCTGCAGCTCCTTGACAGAGTGCTGGGTAGGCTTTGATTTGTGTTCATCGGAACCGCTGAGAAACGGTACCAGTGTCACATGGATAAAAAGGCTGTTTTCCTGTCCAACCTCTATTGCAATCTGTCTTACTGCCTCTAAAAACGGCTGAGACTCTATATCGCCGATAGTGCCGCCTATTTCTGTGATGACAATGTCGGCGTCGGTCTGTCTGCCTACTCTGTAGACAAATTCTTTGATTTCATTGGTTATATGCGGGATAACCTGCACGGTTGAGCCAAGGTATTCGCCGCGTCGTTCTTTGTTGAGGACATTCCAGTAAACCTTGCCGGTTGTAAGATTGGAATATCTGTTTAAATCCTCGTCAATAAAACGCTCGTAATGCCCGAGGTCAAGATCCGTTTCGGCTCCGTCCTCTGTAACGTATACCTCTCCGTGCTGGAAAGGACTCATGGTTCCCGGATCCACATTGATGTACGGATCCAGCTTCTGAGATGCCACTTTAAATCCGCGCTGCTTGAGCAGACGGCCCAGTGAAGCGGCTGTAATCCCTTTGCCAAGACCCGATACTACACCTCCGGTTACAAATATATATTTTGTCACGTTTTCACCTCCCGCCAAAAAAAGTGTAAGGCATTCATTCAAGCAAGGGTGATACCCTTTGAAAGAATGAACGCCTTTGCTTTATTACAAAAGTATTTAAAAAACAATAATAACCTGTTTTTTGTGATTTGTCAATAATCTGTGGCAAAAATATTTGTTGTGAAAACACACTTTGGTGCAAAATAGGCGGAGATTTAAAAAAATATATTATAAAAGTGAAATTTACTGCCGGAGAGGATATAAAAGGGGAGTGAATAAATATATCGGAGGGGTGTTTATGAAAATTGCGGTGATAACAGGCGCTTCGTCAGGGATAGGGGCGGAATTTACGACCTGTCTTGATAAGGACGAGCAGTTTGATGAAATATGGGTTATAGCAAGGAGAAAGCAGAGACTTGAGAGTATACAGGCAAGGGCTAAAGTGAGAGTTCTTCCTATGGATTTAAACGACAGGGCTCTTGTCGCCATGACATATATCACTCTTGAATATATGGAGCGGGGCGGCAGGATATATAATATGGGGTCTATGTCTGCAATTCAGCCTGTCCCGTATATAAATGTGTACGGAGCAACCAAGGCATTTGTTCTAAGCTTTTCAAGAGCGCTTAATGTCGAGCTTAAGGGCAGGGGAATTCAAGTGATGGCGGTCTGTCCGTACTGGGTGAAAACAGAGTTTTTCGATACTGCCGTTAAAGATGATACGGTATCAGATTTCAACAAATTCTATACGCCGCAGCAGGTGGTTGCAAGGGCGATAGAGGATATGAAAAAGGGCAGAGATGTGTCGTTTTGCGGATTCGGAACTAAAATGCAGAGAATTGCAGTCAAGCTGCTGCCTCACAGGCTCATAATGAAGATGTGGTGCAGACAGCAGGGAATAAAATGATAATATACAGAGCCGGGAGCAATTCCCGGCTCAGATTATTTTTTGGAGTCTGTTTTTGCGCTTTGAGATATGTTGTAGGCCACCAGCCGGTTTGCAAGGTCGTGCTTTGTCTCTCTTAATTCCTGCTGTATTTTGAGGACTCTGTAGTAATACTCGTTCTGTGCCTCTGTCTTAGCCTGCATAAGCTGGTTTTCTTCTCTGGTCTTGAAAAATACGTTGATGAAGAATACGAGGAGTGATATTGCCATAAGTGTCAGCAGTATTCCATAGCATACAACGAGAAAGCCTGAGAGCATCTGGGAGGCATCGGGATTGACTATATGCCTTATCACCATAAATATAAATACAGGTAAAGCTGTACCCATAAACAGCGGCAGCTTTAATTTCATATTCATATTTACTATCAGAGGTATGCATCTGAGGCAGAGTATCAGCGCAATGACAAAGCACACCGCAACGGCTGCGCAGCGCATTATGTAGTCGGCTGCGGTTGAAGTTGATTGTGAAAACCAGGTATTCATATCGGCGCCCGTTACTGCACCATATATGGCTGTTAGCACTGTTACTATCGCAGTTCCGAGGATGTTGTAAAAAAACTGATAGAAACAGTCGAGTATGAGCATGTCTATGAGCCTGTCAAAGCGTATAAGCATTACAGTTGCAGCTATCGACAGCAGATATATGAATAACAGAGCAGGGGCGTTGTCACACAAAGGTGAAAACGGCAGATATGCCAGTTCCATTGCAGAGCTTGTCACCGCAGTAATTATTACAGTTACAGGGACATTAAACCGCAGCATATTTTTGTACAGTAAAGGGAATTTGATAATCGTTCCTGCAGTCATAAGCAGCGCGTAGATGATATGGTAAGTAATCATATGCAAAACCTTTCGTATTGTATGTGCAGTATTAAGTTTAAGGCACATTCGGGTAAAAGCAGGTAAGACAGAAAGCAGTATCGATAAACTGACAATGGATATTACCCTGATTAGATTATTTCCCGCCTGCCAGAAACCTTGCAAATGCCAGCTGGCTTTCGCTTCTGTGGCTGCGGCTTATGGTTACAGCCCTGCCGTCACGAAGTATGAAGCAGCCGTTTTCCAGAGCCTTTACCATGTGCAGGTTCAGAAATATACTGTTGTGGCAGCGGTGAAAGCTTGCAGGAAGCAAACTCTCTATATCCTCGAATTTGCCGTAAAAAGAACAGAGCAGCGTGCCGTCACGACCTATTATGTTTATCTTTCTTTTATCGCGTTCAAAAGAGGATATGTCTTTGTAGGAAATTATATGTTTGCCGCTTTTGGTTTCAGCAATGAAGAACTCCTCATGTCCTGAGTTCAGCTTTTGAGTTGCCTTTGAAACAGCTTTGCAAAGAATTTCACTGCATACCGGCTTCTTCATAAAATATATATGGTTTACATCGTAGACAGCTTCATAATAGTCATCATATCCTGACATGAATATAATCTGGCAGTCAGGGCGTATATCCAGTATCTTTTCGGCAATTGCAATGCCGCTGCAGCAGCCAAGATCAATATCCAGAATGAAAATATCTGCATCAAAAATGCCGTCTTCAAGATCCTCAAGCATTGATTTGCCGTTTGAAAAAGCAATAATCTTACCGATGTCAGGTAAATCTGTATCAGCAAGTCTGTCTTTTATATATGCTATGCTTTCGGGCTGATCATCACAAATCGCTATGTTCCACATTTACTATACCTCACTGCTGCAGTCTGATACCGGTATTACTGATATAACTTCAAAATAATCCCCATAATCCGTATAATCAAGTGCGCCCTTGTGTTTCTTTACTATCCTTTTGACTATTTTACTCCCAAGACCATGATCACGACTGTTATTTTTGGTGGTTGCCATATTGTTTTCGAGAGGTGCCTCGTTTGCAGGCTTGCTGTTTCTGACAGTGAGTATCCACTGGCCTCCGGTTATGGTGCTGCTGAGACTTACCTGAGGGTTTTCGGTTCTTTGCGCTGCTTCAATGGCATTGTCAAGAAGGTTGCCGAAAATGCCTATATATTCCTCGTCAGTAAGAGCAGTACATTTTAAAGTGCCTGCTGATATTTCGAGAGCCACTTCTGAATCCTCACATAGCTTTTGCTTGCAGGCAAGAAGCGCATCAACTATAGGATTACCGCTGTAGCGCTGCCCCGCATATTTCTCGCAGTCAGAAACCAGTTCCTGAAGAAACTCGCTGTTTTGTTTTTTGCTGTTTATTTCATCAAGAAGCATGCTGATTTCTCTCTCATACTGTTCGATTTCTTTGAGCTGGGAAGCCTGAAGCTCCTGTTTTTTCTCAAGGAATTCTTTTTTGTATTTTGATTTGGTTATTATGTATATAACGGCGGCTATGACAATTAACGCTGCCGTACTTGAAATAATTATAAGGTATCTGATAGCTTCTGCTGTCATAACTTGTAGATCTCCAATTTATATATTGCCGCCATAAGTAAAACTGCAGGTTCCTAAGCCGGCAGGCAGCTGATAACAGGCAATCCGTTTATATTCTCTGTGTATTAAGTAGTTTAGTATATTTTGCCGTAAAAGTCAAATATACAGCTAAAAGTTACAATTAAAGAGCCAAAAGTGACATTTTCGAAAAAACAGAGCAGAATTTTTGTATAATAATGAAGAATGATGATGAAGTGTCATCGTCTGTTAACAGTTTCTCTGGAGAAACTGATGCCCTGCGGTGAATTATAGTTTTGGCCTGAAGCATTGAGTGAAGAGTAATAAAGAGGGTAGAAGTCAGACAGATATATTCCACAGTATATGTGTCTGATATATATGAGCATTTCCTGGACGAACAAGAGGAACTGCTCGATATTCTTACATAGAATGTATCCGGGAACGTATAATCAGGCAGCTGGGAAACTGTTGACAGACAATATTCTGTTAAATGCTAAACGGCAAAGAGAAATTGTATAACTAAGCTTATATAGTTTCTTTTTGTTTGCAATAGAGTATTTACATTCGGCGGATATATTATATAATAGATAGGAATGACTCAGGCATAGAGTCAGTTCTGTCTTCCAAGATAAGAGATTGAGCTTTAAAAGGAGGGATTTTCAAATGAAGAGAAGCAGAATAGCAAGTGTGGTACTTGCGATTGCAGTTGTTATGAGTATGACCTTTACATCGGGAATTGGCGCGTTTGCAGGTACTGTTACAAACGGTACGTCTGCTGCGGGGACAATAGCAGCTCAGGATATGAACAGCACTGATGACAGCAGCTATATTTCATATACTGCAAAAGCAATTAAAAATTCAAGCGCCGTAGTCCCTGTTACAGTTAAGTCGGCAGGTACAATAATAGTGCCTCTGCAGGGAATAGCGGTAGGCAAAAATCTGACGGTTTCAATGCACACAGATACAGCTGCAACAGATGCAAACAAGATTGGCTATGCTAAATATCTCAGCAGTTCAACTGTTAATGATGTACTGACAGCGGATGTGGCCAAGGCAGGTACATATTATCTTAAGTTTGATACATGGGCAAATGTAGAGCAGTCAGCTGATTTTCAGGTTAAATTTGCACCGGCAGAGGGCATACTGACAAGCGGCAGGGTGTTTTACGGATCGTCTGCGGATAACAGCTTTTCATATTACAAAATTACAGTTCCGGGCAACGGATATCTCAAGGTTACAGTGCCTGAGAAGGACGAGTCATCATCATATCACTACTATTATATCAAGTTGACAAATTCAGGCAAAAAGAACCTGCTGGCAGGAGACAAGTCATTGTATGCATCAAATAACTATACGAGCTGTTTTGGAGTTAAAAAAGGCACATACTATGTCGCAGTAAAGAACAGTGATAAGTACTACGGACTGAAGGTTACATTCAGCAACGTTAAGGAAAACAGCGGGACTTCAAAGAGCAAGGCAAAACTGATCAGCAAGGGCAGCACTAAAAAAGGCGTTATAACTGCAAACCAGAAAGCAGGAACCGGTGAATGGTATAAATTCGTAGTAAAAAAGACACAGAAGGTAACGCTTAAAATAAGCACAAAGCTGGGTGGATATTCCGGAGGCATCAAGTTTGCAGTATACAAAAAAGGTGACAGATATCCTTTCGGCTCAAGAAACGCATATGATACAGCAAGCGGTGAGATACAGCCGTATACTTTCGGCAAAGGCGAAAAGCTTGCAGCAGGCACTTACTATATAAAGGTTGAAAAATACAGTGACGGCAACGGATACTACTCGATTAAATGGAAATAGAATACACATATGGAGTCTGTGATAGTGCAGGCTCTGTTTTTTAGGTTTTGCCAAATATAAGAGAGCTTATAAATAACTAAATAACTAATAAAGCTTAGAATTTAAAAGCAGGTTATGCAATCCAAAAGCATAGCTTGCTTATTTCATATCAGGTTTTTAAATCAGGTCCTTAAGCATATCCGCATCAAGTCTGCCGTAGCCTTGCGAGTTTCTGTCCTCCTGTTCAAAAGGAATTGTTGCAGACATAAGTATCCTTTTGACCTGATATGCGGTAAGCTGCGGATATGCGCTGTAAAGACATGCGGCCGCGCCAGATACAACAGGGGCGGACATTGATGTGCCGCTTTGAGTGGCTGTGGCGGTTTTGCCGGGAGCCAGAGAGCATATATCCTCACCGTAAGCAACCAGATCGGGCTTCATATATGTACCGGCAGGACCTCTGCTGGAAAACTCCGAGACTCCGGATGTACCGCAGCAGCCTGCGGTTATTACATACGGTGAATTTCCGGGACTTGATATTGTCTTTGCGGCAGGACCGCTGTTACCGCCTGCGGCAACCACTGTAATACCGCTTTTATAAAGAGCCCCCACGCCAAGGTGAAGAGGGTCTATGCGGACGCTGTAATCATATGTCATACCAAGGGACAGATTTACCACCCGTATATTGTATTTCCTGTGATTGTCACATATCCACTGCATTGCGGCAAGTATACCCGAAACATTGCCGCTCCCGTCTGAATCCAGTACTTTCAGAGATACTATGGAAGCTTCAGGCGCAATGCCCTTTGGAGCGCCAGAAAAACCGTTTCCTGCGGCTATGCCCGATACGTGAGTTCCGTGACCGTCATCGTCATAGGGCACAGTTCTGCTGTTTACAAAATCCTTAAAAACCAGCAGCCTGTTATATGGTTTTATGAGGTCGTAATGAGGGTGGGTGCCGGTATCAAGTACAGCAATAGATACGCCCTTGCCGAGGGAGCCTGCATCAGCATTTCCCATGCATGACTTACTACTCTCCTGCGCTTCAAATTTTGTAACCTTCATATCCTCGGTGGCAGCCGTAATACCCCGCAGCTTAAGCACCGCAGCAGTGTTTTCTTCGGGAACATCCACACACAGAGCCCCTATAAACGGCAGCTCGTATCTGATGTGCCCATATGATTTTTCCACACACTCCCTCATAAGCTCTCCTGAATTTCTGCAGCATATTATATATGATTTCATTAATACCCCTCCCGGCAAGATACTCCATAATATGCATAAACCCGCGGCGGTGTTAATATATTTATCCAAAGGAGATGGTACGATGGAAAACCACAGCATATTTATAGAAGAAAGAAAAAGAATGACGGTTACGGGGGTCACCGATGTTGACGGATTTAACGAGGAACTTGTTAAAATCACTCTGAAAGAAAAAAGGCTTATGGTAAGAGGCAAAAATCTGCATATAGAAAATCTCGATATAGCAGGCGAAAAGCTTACGGTTACAGGCGAAATATCCTCTCTCGAATATGCAAACGCTGCAGGCGAAAAGAGTTTAATCAGGAAAATACTGAAATGAGCAGTCTGATACAATCACAGATTTTTCACATAATCATTATGTGCTGCTCAGGAATACTGTTTATGATAATATGGGAAACAGCCTCATGGTGTGGACATATTATGAAAACCGGCAGAATTTCCAGAGCTTTCTTTGAAATCATATTATGGATATTCCAAGGCTTCATTGCAGTTGCATTCCTTTATTACTGCGCCTACGGCAGGGTCAGCGTTCACAGCTTTTGCGGTTTTGTGGCAGGGGCTGTATTGTGGAAAATATCTTTTTGTGGTACAATATATGATGCACTAAATCGGGTAAAACAAATACTGAGAGGATAACATGGGAAAAAGCAGAAGCAGAAGCCGGGATTTTCACCGCAACAATGAAGTCATTGATTTCGATCGGGCCAGAGAAAAACGCAGGAGAGCCAGAGCCGAAAAAGCAGAGAGAGTTTACCAGGCGCGCAAGGAAGCGCCGTCGCAGCGCAAGGCGGCAAAGAAGAAAAGACGCCTGCTGATTTACGCTGCGGTAATAGTTCTTGTGGTTGCAGCAATATCTGTTTCGGCGGTTGAGATTATTTCCCTCGAAAAAGAGAAAGCTCAGCTTGCGACAGAGCAGGCAGAGTTAAAAAAGGAACTGGAGGCGGCCAAGGACGAGCTTGCAAACACGGACGATCCCGATTACATAGAGCAGCAGGTAAGAGAGAAACTCAATATGGTATATCCGGGAGAAATAATATATGTATCACCTGATGAGGAAAACAAAATAGATGATAAAGATAAATGAAGTAATTGTAGTTGAGGGCAGAGATGACACCTGTGCGGTTAAAAGGGCGGTTGACGCCGAAACCATTGAAACCCACGGATACGGCATTACTGCGGCAACATGGAAGCTTATAGACAAGGCTTACAGCACCTGCGGGATTATAGTGTTTACGGATCCCGACAGCGCAGGTGAAAGAATAAGAAAAAGAATTATTGAGAAATACCCCGATGCAAAGGAGGCTTTTCTTACACGAAAGGAAGCCGCAAAGGACGGGGACATAGGCATAGAAAACGCAAAACCTGAGGATATCGAGGCGGCGCTTTGCAGGGTATGCTGCGCGGCGGAGACCAAAGGCAGCGGCGATACTTTTGATATGTCAGATATGATAGAAAACGGTCTTACGGGCGAAGGCTCCAAAGAAAAAAGACAGGCCTTAGGCAGAATACTTGGCATCGGCTACGGCAACACAGGAACTTTTCTGCGCAAGCTGAACCGTTACGGAATTACAAGGGAGCAGTTTTTCAGAGGATTAAGCGATGAAACTATATTCGGCACAGACAATAAACGAAATAAAGGACAGGCATAATTTTAAGCTGTCAAAATCACTGGGACAGAATTTCCTTACGGACAAGAATATAATTGATGAAATAATCGAAAGCTCCGGCATATCCTCAAATGACCTTGTCATAGAGATAGGGCCGGGGATAGGTGTGCTTACCAAGAAGGCCCTTGAAGCAGCCGGCAGGGTTATAGCAATCGAAATAGATCAGAGACTGATTCCGATACTTGAGGAAACACTGTCTGAATACGATAACTTTGAAGTAATAAATGCGGACATACTCAAAACAGACCTCAAAGCTATAATAGAGGCAAACAAAGGGTATGACGCGGTCAGAATAATAGGCAATCTGCCGTACTATATCACCACTCCGATAATTATGAAGATATTAGAGGATGGCGTTCCGGCGGATTCCATAACCATAATGATGCAAAAGGAGGTTGCAGACAGGATAAAAGCGCCTGTAGGCAGCAAAAACGCGGGAGCGATTACTGCTGCCGTGCAGTTTTACTGCAATGTCACACAGATTGCATCTGTACCCAAAGAGGTGTTTATACCGAGGCCGAAAATCGATTCGGCAGTACTGCGGCTTGATGTGCTCAGCTCGCCCGCAGTAGAGGTAAAGGATAAGAGCATCTTTTTTGAGTGCATCAAAAAAGGCTTCGGACAGAGAAGAAAAACAATATTAAACTCTCTTAACGGAGTCGGAGGTATAGGCAAGGAAGAACTTGCAAAGGTATTTGAGATAAACGATATAGATCCGCAGCGCAGAGCAGAGACTCTGTCACTTGAAGAGTTTGGAAAGATTGCGGACACTATTTCAGGGGGCAGATAAAATGAACAGAATAAAGGACATATATCGCAGGCTGGCACAGAAGAAATACGTCAACAGCCTGACAGTCACAGCAGTAATAGCGCTTCTCATAAACTTGATAATAGAAACAGCGGCAAGACATTCTCTGGTACAGGCGTTTGTATTTGCATTTACAAGTCCGCTGGTATTTTTAATCAATGCCTGCATAATATTTGCGACACTCAGCATTGCATGTCTTTTCAAAAGAAGAGCATTTGTATTATCGTTCATATCTTTTGTATGGTTGCTTCTGGGTATTGCAAACGGTGTGATACTTCTAAAGAGAATGACTCCGTTTACAATAAACGACCTGACAATGCTGGAGGACGGGTTTTCAATCCTGCCTACATATCTTACAAACTTTGAGATTGTATTGCTTGCCATAGCGGCAGTTGCAGTAATAGCAGGATTTGTACTGCTGTTTATCAAGGGACCTAAAAAAAGAGAAAAAATCAAATACAAGAGAAATATAGCGGCGGTAATTGTCATAATGCTGGGAACCGTAGGAGTTTTCAATCTGGGTATTGCAACCGGGGTTGTAGATACTTTCTTCGGAAATCTTGCAATGGGCTACAGGGACAACGGCGTTCCATACAGCTTCATTAGCACATGGCTTGATACAGGCATAGACAAGCCTAAGAATTACTCGAAAGACGAGATACTCGGAATATACAAGCACGGCGAGCTTGAAAATATGGACAAGGCTGTAGAGCAGGCAAAGACGGAGGATACTCCGAATATAATATTCCTGCAGCTTGAGTCGTTTATAGACCCGCAGCTGGTAAATTCCATAGAGTGCTCGGAGGACCCTATTCCTAATTTCAGAAACCTTATGAAGAACTATTCTTCCGGCTACTTTACAGTGCCGGCAGTAGGCGCAGGCACTGCCAATACGGAATTTGAGTCAATTACAGGTATGAGTGCAAAGTTCTTCGGACCGGGAGAATATCCGTACAAGTCGGTACTTCTGGACAAGACCTTTGAGAGCATTCCTTATGATCTCAAGGAGATTGGCTACAGTACCCATGTCATACATAACCACAGAGGAGTTTTCTATAACAGAAATCAGGTGTTCAAAAATCTCGGATTTGACGATTTCACATCTATAGAGTATATGAACGATATCGAAAAAACTCCTAAGAACTGGGCTAAAGACAGCATACTTACAGACCAGATAATGACGGCTCTGAACATTACCGACAGCAAGGACTATATCTACACTATTTCGGTAGAGGGTCACGGTAAATACCCTACAGAGCAGGTTATTCAAAATCCTGAAATAGAGGTAACCAAGGCTCCAAGCGAAGAAAAGAAATGGCAGTATGAATACTATGTGAATATGATCCACAGTATGGATAAGTTCATCAAAGAGCTTACAGACAGCCT
>URGK01000039.1 GCA_900547295.1 uncultured Eubacteriales bacterium | reverse complement strand
AATATCATAGGCATTATACTTACAGGCGTCAGTATAGCAGTGCTGTGGCTGTTTCAGTCACAGGTGCTTACCATATTCAACGCATCGCCTGCAATGATGTCATTTGGTGTGCCGGCACTTCGAATCATTTGTATAAGCTATGTGTTTGCCTCGATAGCAACTATGGTGGCATCTCTGATGCAGTCAACCAAGAGAGTAGGCTTCAGCCTGCTGATAAATGTATTAAGACAGCTTGGACTGCTGCTTCCGTTCATGTGGATACTTTCAAAAATAATGGGAATGGACGGAATCTGGTATGCATTCATAGCGGCAGAAGTTATTACTGCAGCTATAAGCTGGATACTTTACAGAAAATACCCGGTGAAGCTATGATACTATATCAGATTTTCACCGTCAAAAATTGAATAAAGCTTGTGAAGCTTTGCATAGGCAAACAGCTGTATATAGATATCGGAGCTGTCGCTTAAGCCCAGAACAGTCTTGATTTTTTCGAGCCTGTATCTGATGGTGTTGCCGTGCTGATAAAGTTGCTTTGCGGTAAGCTTCACATCTCCCTCACTGTATATATAGGTTATTAAAGTCTCGTGCAGATTTGTATTGTGATTTTTGTCATATACAGTGAGTTTTTTATTTATTGTCTTATAGAAATTAGAAACCCATCTGGTGTGCATATTAGGTATTATTATCTGCATAATACCTATTTCAGAGAAAGCGGTTTTATCCTCATTGCAGATTACAGAGCTGTAGGCTGCCTGAACAGACTCCTCAATCAGAGCCGCAAGATTTTTTATGGGCAGGGTCTCGCTTATTCCGCTTCTGAAACTTTCAGGGGAAAGAGATATCTCAGAAAGAAAGCCCGAAAGCCCGCTGTTTAAATCAGTTACTGTATTTGATGAGGTGTAGATAACAAGTATGCAATTGTTGCATCTGATGACGCGGACGGAAGGCTGCTCCTTGTAGTATTTAATGTGTGACAGCCAGAATTTCTCTAAAGCCGCTGCGGATTTTTTTGCCTTTGGAATACAGCAGCAGCATATGCAATTGTCTGCAAAGGACGGATTAAGCTGTTTGATCATTATCTGCTGTATTTCAGGGTCTGCTTCGTTAAGAAGCGCTTTGACCTTATCTCTGAGCAGATCATTTAAATCTCCTGTTGCCAGCAGACTTTTGATAGTAAAAATTATATCGTCAAAGAAAGTGCCTGAGAATGTAAATATGGCGATATGATGACTGTTTGCATACTCTATGATATCCGCATCAAGCATATTGGTGTGTATCTTCTTTACTGCAATAGCAGCCACATCTTTTTCTATGAGTGCGTTGATTCCTGCAATGGAGGCCTCCGGGTGATCCTGCATATTGGCAAGGGTGGTTATTACAAATTCACCGGGATCAAATGTCTCATTTATGATTTCCGGAGTTTCCCATTCGAATATTCCCGTACCGGATATAACATTGGAAAGTCCGGTATTATCAGAAACAAGTTCAAATTCCGAAAACAGAGGATGCAAAAGCAAATCAGAAACTGTTATCAAAAAAACACCTCCTAAACTTAAATGGCTATGAATAAGGGCACCAGTACAGGTACGGCCATACTCATAACAGCTCCTGTAATAAATGAGTATACAACAATATCCCCGCTTGTAACTTTTTCGACTATAGGCAGGCAGACATCCATTGACGCCGAGCCGGGAAGCGACATAGCTTCAAGATAACCCAGTTTTTTTGCCACCAGTGGCATCAGAATGATGCCTAAAAGCTCACGCATAAGGTTATGTATAAACGATACGGTTCCGACAAACGGCGAGTGGTTCATTATGATTGCCGGCGCCAGTGTGTACCAGCCAAGCCCCGCGCCTACAGCCAGAGACTCGTTCCAGCTCATCGGAAGTATGAATGAGGCGACGAATGCCATTAAAAGACTTCCTGCAATTGATGCAAAGGGAAATACCAGCACTCTTGCGCCTACTTTTTTGAGGTTCTTTATTACTGTTCCCTCATATCCTATGTCTATACCAACAAACAGCAGAAGCAGGCAGAGGCCTGCTACGATTATATTACCCAGAAGTGAGCCTGTATCTATTGAAAGTTCATTAACATTTATATTCTCAGGTATAAAAAAATAACTGAAGGTCATACCGAGTATGACTGATATCAATATGTTTTTAGTCATCTGCTTTAAGTCCTTTCCTGTTTATTCCCATAAGCTTTCTTACAGCAAAAACAGCAAATACACTACCTGCCATAACCAGTATTGTAAATATAAATGCGGTAATTCCTATGGTGTCAAGAGATCTGATTACGTCTTTGTTCATACCTATCCTGCAGCCCATTGCAAAAACAAGTACGATAATTGCAACTGACTGTATCTTCGAGAGCCTTTTTAAAGAAGCGCCCTTTTTCCTGCGCCTTGCTCCGATTGCATATCCGATGGCGGCCATAGAAAGATACAGCACAAGTAAAAGTATTGAATTCCAGTCCAATTTTGAGTTCTCCAATCTTGTAATTTATACACCAGTCTGTAAAGTATATCACAAAAAAAGACAAAACACTACACTTTCGTATTGCTTCAGCGTGATGAAATATGACGGAGAAACTGTACAAAATGACAGGAAAAATATCCGTTTTTGATTTGTTTTCGGGGAAAAATACGCATTAAACGGGTAAAAATAAGAACCTGTGTTTTGTAAAAGTTACAATATGAAGCTGTTCTTTTTGAAATGTCAGACAATTGTTTGTGAAGAGTATTCTGTATATCATTTATTTAAGAAAAAAATACGCCAGTGACTGAAAAATATTTAGCATAATTCTAGAAATAATAGGAGGTACAAGATGAATAATGTTAGAAGGACACAATATCCCAAGCTTACAGTCGATACCAGAAAGCTTTATAACAATATAAAGACTGTTGCAGACGACTGCAGCTCGCAGGGAATAAGTATTGCCGGAGTTATAAAAGGCTTTAACGGCATATACGAAGCTGCTCTTCAGTTTGTAAAGGCCGGCTGCAGCCAGCTTGCCACTTCCAGAATGGAGCAGATTATAGATGCCAGAGAAAAGGGAATAGACGCAGAATTTATGCTTGTAAGAATTCCAATGCTGTCGGAGGCAGAAGAAGTTGCGGCATATGCCGATATGAGTCTTAACAGTGAAATCGAAGTGATCAGAGCTATCGACAGAGCCTGTGAGAAATTCGACAGAACACACGGCATAATTCTTATGGCAGACCTTGGTGACTTAAGAGAAGGCTATTGGGACAAGGATGAGCTTGTGGAGACTGCAGTATATATTGAAAACGAACTTAAAAATGTAAAGCTTATGGGGGTGGGAACAAACCTTGGCTGTTACGGCTCGATCAAGCCTACCGTAGACAAGATGAACGAGCTTGCTGACATTGCCTGCAGAATTGAAGAAAGGATAGGTAGGGAGCTTGAAATAGTATCGGGAGGAGCGACCAGTTCATATCCTCTGGTACTGGACAAGGTAATGCCTGCAAAGATAAACCATCTGAGAATGGGAGAGGGCATAATATTAGCCTATGACCTTCAGGAAATATGGGGACTTGATATGAGCAGACTGTCGCAGGAGGTATTCACCTTCAAGGCAGAGGTCATAGAGGTTAAGAACAAGCCGACACACCCTGTAGGTGAAATCTTTATAGACGGCTTTGGACGAATGCCTGAATACGAGGACAGGGGAATAAGAAAAAGAGCTCTTCTTGCAACCGGCAAGCTTGACTATGCGCTTAACGACAAAATCTTTCCTAAGATGAAAGGCATAGAGCTTATAGGAGCAAGCAGCGATCACGCAATACTTGATATAGAGGACTGCGAAGAAAAGATAAAGCTTGAGGATATTATAGAGTTTAATGTAAGTTATCCGTCACTGATGTATCTGACTAACAGCAGGTACATTAATATAGAAACCATATAAGTTATATTTAAGAGAGAAAAGGAGATTAAAATGAAAAACGCACTTATAATGATATTTAAGCTATCGCCGATTGCTCTGCTCTGCGCTCTCGTTATGTCAGGCTTTGATACACTGGTTGCAGCGCCGCTGTCACTGTTTTATGCGGTACTGGTATGCTGGGCCGTTACCAGGAGAAAGGTAATGGATATTATCGAAAGTGCAATGACTAACGTAAAAAACGCTATTATAATATTCTTCATATTTATGATGGCATATGCTGTTGCGACACTGTTTATGACAACCGGTGTAGGCGCCAGCATAATCATGGCAGCGCTGAAAATAGGCGTAAGCGGAAGAAGTATTGCAGTAGTTGCTTTTATAGTTACCTGTATACTTTCAATGGGTACCGGTACATCGTGGGGAACATATGCCGCGACAATTCCTATCTTCATATGGACAAGTCATATTGTAGGCGGAGATCCTGTGCTTACAATGTGCGCCTGCGCCGGTGGTGCGGCATTTGGTGATAATGTTGCCCTGATTTCAGATACAACAATAATGACCTGTGGTATACAGGAGGTCGAGGTAATAGACAGATTTCGAAAGCAGGGTTTCTGGTCAATATTCTGTGTTATAGCGGCATCAATATGTTTCTTTGTGGCAAGCTGTATTATGAATCTTCCTACAGGAGCTGCCGATGTATCCAATGCAATTACAAATATTCCTCAGGATGCGTGGACTGCTCTTGAAGCAGAAAGACCTGCGGCAATTGAGTTGCTCAATCAGGTATCAGACGGAAATATACCTCTTTGGATGATGATTCCTATAGTAATTGTAATCGGTCTTGCAATATTAAAGGTTCCTACTATGATTTGTCTTGGTGCAGGAATTATAAGCTCAGCAATAATGGGTGCATGCATCGGAACTATGAATTCATTCAGTGAATTCCTCGGACATATATATGATTCTTTTGCGGATGCAGGAAACTGGATAGTTGTTATGGTTATGTGGATAATAGCCTTTGGAGGTATTATGCGTGAAATGGACGCTTTCAGACCTATGGCTATGTTCTGTATCAGAGCATCAAAGAAGGTTCGTCACCTTATGTTCTGGAATGCGATGCTGTGTATTTTAGGAAATATGCTACTGTCAGATGACCAGGCACAGATGGCTACAATGGGTCCTATCACTAAGGATATACTTGAAGAAAGTGTTGAGGGAAGTGAAGAGGATATGTATGATTTAAGATGCCGTAATGCGATGTACGGCGACGCCATAGGAGTACTTGCAGGCGAGCTTATTCCTTGGCACGTATGCAATATCTATTATGTAGGTTTGTGCAGCGCAGTTTATCCGCTTATGGTATTTACTGCGGGAGATCTTATAAAGTTTAACTTCTTCGCATGGATTGCAATAGCATCACTTCTAATACTTACATTAACAGGCTGGGATAGATTTATACCTAAATTTGCTATTCCGTCAGAGCCTGATGTACACCTTAAAAAGAACATAAAGCTTAATGATGCGGTTCTTCAGGGTGCGGTAGAGGGATATACTGAAGAAACTGCTATGAAGGCTGCAGCTGTTAAAAAAGCTCCGGCTGATGCAGAAACAGAGTTTAAATCAAAAGAATAACCATCCGGTTAATCTTCTGACAAAAGAGATTATGGAGTATTAGACCCCCACATCGGTATGGGGGTTTAATATTGGAGATATGAGCAAAGAAAAGGAGTATTTATTATGCAGCTATCAGAAAGAGTGCAGTCAATGCAGTTTTCACCTATCAGACGCTTCAATGTTTATGCAGATGAAGCGGCAGAACAGGGAGCAAAGGTATATAAGCTTAATATAGGGCAGCCGGATATTAAGACACCTGAATGCTTTATGGAGGCAATCAGAAATTACGACAGCAGTGTTATAGCTTATGCACAGTCGCAGGGAACTTCAGAGCTTCAGGATGCTGTAATTGCTTATTTCAGTATGTATGATATGAATTACGGCAGAGATAATATAATTATAACCACAGGCGGATCAGAGGCTCTTAACATGATTTTTACGGCCATTCTCAATGCAGGAGATGAGGTGCTTATGCCGGAGCCATTTTATACAAACTACCACACATTTATAACCTCTGCGGGAGGAAAGGTGGTGCCTGTGACAACCGTTGCAGAGGAGGGCTATCACTATGCCGACAGAGAAAAAATTGAAAAGAGAATTACCGATAAGACAAAGGCCATAGTATGTGTTAACCCGGGAAACCCTACAGGCACAATTCTCACAGAGGAGGAGATAAAGCTTATTCTTGATATAGCAAAGGAAAACGATTTGTGGGTTATTGCAGATGAGGTGTACAGGGAATTTGCATACGACGGCAGAAAAATAACGTCATTCGGAATGTTTGAGGAATACGCAGACAGAGTTGTCATAGTAGACTCTGTATCAAAGAGATTTTCGGCCTGCGGAGCGAGAATAGGCTGCGCCGTTACAAAAAACAAAAAGCTGTACAGCGGGCTTATGAAGCTGGCGCAGGGCAGGCTATGCGCATCAACTGTAGATCAGGTGGGAGCTGCTGCGCTGTACAGACTTGACAGGTCATATTATGACGAGGTGAGAAGCGAATATGAAAGCAGAAGAGATGCTGTCTATGAGGAAATTATGAAAATACCCGGCGCTGTATGCAGAAAACCGGGAGGTGCCTTCTATATGACAGTCAAGCTTCCGGTGGAGGATATTGAAGATTTCCTGATGTTCCTGCTTAAAGAGTACAGAGATAATAACGAAACTGTTATGTTTGCCCCGGCTCAGGGTTTTTACGGCACAGAGGGTCTTGGTAAGGACGAACTCAGAATAGCTTATGTCCTGAAGTGCGAGGATATGGTAAGAGGCGCGCAGCTTATAGCGGGCGGACTTGAAGCATACAAAAATAGATAATATATAATACCCTGCTTATGCGTGTATTGCAAAAGCAGGGATATTTAATTAATGCAGATTTAACAGGGAGTGTTCTGAGGAATACTCTTTTTTAATGTATATTAAGCAGAGACCATAAAAAGAATATTTGTAATTTTTACAAATATCCCAGTTCGATTATGTATCTCAGACAGTAGGAATAAACTGCAAAACAGATATAATTAGTTATAGGATATGCTAATTAAATTTCAGACAGTCATATAAAGTAAGGCGTAATTAATTAGGAGGAGTAAAACTATGAAGAATTTTAAATTCGATATTGACTATTTCAGAAATCAGTTTCCTGCAATGAGAAACACAGTAAACGGATATCCGGCAGTTTATCTTGACGGACCCGGAGGAACTCAGCTTCCAAAGAGAGTAATGGATGAAATGGTTGACCATATGACAATGCATAATTCAAATATTCACGGCGTTTTCAGAACAACTCTCGAAAATGATGCGATTATTGTAAATGCAAGAAAAACTTTTGCAGATTTCTTTAATTGCGAATGGAATGAAGTATGCTTTGGAGAAAATACAACAACTAATAATTTTAAAATTGCAATGGCGCTTGCGCGTACATGGAAAGAAGGCGATGAAATAATCATTACAGATATCGACCACGAAGGAAACCGTTCACCTTGGAGAACCCTTGAAGACTTCGGAGCTGTAATCAAAAATGTTGCTCTGAAGCCTGACGGAATTGAGCTTGATTTTGATGATTTTATGTCAAAGCTGTCAGATAAGACAAAGCTTGTTGCGATCAACTGGGCTGCAAATTCATGCGGAACTATTACAGACGTAAAAAAATACATTGACGAGGCTCACAAGGTCGGAGCGCTTACAGTAGTAGACGCCGTACAGTATGCACCTCACGGAATTATCGACGTTAAAGCAATAGACGCGGATATCGTACAGACTTCACCTTACAAATACTACGGACCTCACTGCGGAGCATTCTACTGCAAAAAAGAAGTCGGCGACTCACTGAAGGCTGCAAGAGTAATGGCAGATGACAATACAGAAATGCCTTTCAGAATGGAAACAGGAACTATGTGTATGGAAAACGCCAGCGGCGCAGCGGAAGCAGTTGAATTTATTGCAGACATCGGAAAAAGACACGCAGAAATGTTTGAAGAGGAAACTGCAGATCTTACAGGCAGAAGAAAAGATATCGTATGCGGAATGCTTGCAATGGATACATACGAGGCACAGCTTGCAGACAAGCTTAGAAACGGCATTAAGGATATCAAGGGGCTTAAGCTTTACGGCCCGTGCACGGGAACGCCTCAGACAGCAACCGTATCATTTACAGTCGAGGGGATGAATTCAAATGATATCGCAAAAAAACTTGCGGATCGGGGCATCTTCGTATGGGACGGCGAATTCTATGCAATCGCAACTATATGGGAAGTTCTCAAACTGCAGCCTTACGGCGGCATGGTAAGAATAGGAATGGCACCATACATTCTTGAATCGGATATTGACAGAACTATTGCTGCAATCAGAGCAATCTGTGAAGCGTAACAGATAGAGAAATCCTGCAGAAAGCTTATCCGGCTCCGCAGTAAATTTGTGTGTTTGTGTACTGTAGATAATTATATTCTTGTATAGTATGCGGAGCAGATACGGTGTGTATGCGGTAATTACGACACTGGCAACTTTCTTCAGATAAATAAAAAAGGACAAAAGGCAGCCTTTGCAGGGGCTGTCTTTTGTCATTGACAGAGATATCAGGTTTCTGAGCTTTTGTCAGTCTTTGCAGACTGGGCTTCCTCGTGCTCCTCCTTGTAGGCCTTGGCGGCCTCTTTGTTAAACGGTTTGTATATATCCGTTGCAAATTTCATAAATATAGTAAGCGACAGGAAAACCAGCAGAGTTGTGATAATTGCGGCAGAATAAAAGCCTATGCCAAGAGCAAGCCCTATGCAGGCGCATGCCCAAAGACCCGCAGCTGTTGTAAGGCCCTCTACCTTGCGGCCGCCTCCGCGCATAAGTATTGTTCCCGCGCCGAGAAAGCCCACACCTGTGACAACCTGCGCACCGAGTCTTGCAGGGTCTGTTGCAAGGCCTATAATATCCACCATATACTGATTTGTAAGCATTACAAGAGTAGCTCCGAGGCATACCAGTATGTGAGTTCTGAAGCCCGCGGGGCGTTTGTTCATCGCTCTGTTAAGTCCGATTACTCCGCCGCATATGACAGCAAGAACAAGCCGGAGCGTTATTGAGAGCAGGTTTATTTCGTGCAGATTTGTGTTGAGTACAAAATTGTGAAAATCAGTCATTATATTCACCTCTTTAGATTATTATACACAAGAGAGTGTAAATTGTGGTAAAAAAATTTTAATTATTTAACATTTATATATTATTTTAAGTGAAAATATTGTATGATAATTATATATGGGATTTTAGAAACTGACATTTAACGAAAGAAAGGGTTGAAATATGAAACTGAGAAGCAAAAGCACCTATTTTAAACTGGGGCTTACTATATTTATAGCGGGCTGCGCGCTGATAGTATTCTTTTTTACGGCGCAGACTGTCGGTGACCTTACCAAATACATAGCGATAGTTGTAGATGTGCTCAAACCGTTTATAATCGGATTTGTACTGGCATATCTGATGTGTCCTGTGTATAATGCCTGCGTGAGAAGATTAAGACACATGCTGTCAAAGAAGCTTACAGATCAGAGGAGAATTATGAGGATTGCAAAGGGCGTTTCCCTTGTTGTTACTTTCCTGCTTCTGATTGCGATTATAGCGGGACTGCTTTATCTTGTAATTCCGCAGATGGTGGATAGTATAGCAGGTCTTGTGGTGGTGCTTCCTGACTATTTTGACAAGGTTATAGACTGGATGCAGACTAAGGCGCAGGTTTACCCTCAGATATGGTATCCTATTGAAAACGCCGTAAGTAACAGCAATGACAAAATAATGGCGTGGCTGACCGACAAGGTGCTCCCTGCATCAATGGATATGGTGGACAGCATTACGGCAGGAGTTGCAAGCGTTGTATCGGTATTTTTAAATATACTGATAGGCCTTGTTTCAATGATATACATGCTGGGAAGCAAGGACGTTTTCACTGCCCAGAGCCGCAAGCTGTGCTATGCGACAATGAAAAAAGAACATGCAGACAGAGTTATAACAGGAGCGCATAATGTCAACCATACATTTGGCAAGTTTGTAAGCGGCAATCTGCTGGACTCCCTTATAATCGGCATACTCTGCTTTATATTTATGGCGATAATGGGCTGGCCGTATGCGGTGCTTGTAAGCGTTATAGTGGGCGTTACCAACTTCATACCGTTCTTCGGGCCGTTTATAGGAGGCATACCGTCTGCGCTGCTGCTGTGTACCGACAACATATGGACCGGAATATACTTTGGAATATTTACGGTTGTTCTTCAGCAGGTTGACGGCAACGTGATAAAGCCTAAGGTACTGGGTGAATCAATAGGTCTTCCTAGCTTCTGGGTAATGTTCTCAATCGTAGTGGGCGGAGGACTGTTCGGATTTATGGGAATGATTCTGGCAGTGCCTGTATTCGCTCTTATATGGTCCTATGTGGGCTACAGAATGAATATGAAGCTTGACAGATACAATCTGGCTACAGAGCTTGACGATTATATGGATAAGGACATATATAATCTGAGGGAGGTTAAAATCTTCAGCAGGTTCAGGAAAAAACAAAGAAAGGCAGAAGAAAAATCTGATGACAACAGCGAAGATAACTGATATCTTAAACAAAAAAATACCGGCAGAGCGCCTTATAGCGGATGCGGATATGAAGCAGTACACATCATTTAAGGCTGGCGGCAGGGCTGATCTGCTGGTAATGCCGGGGTCTTACGATGACCTTGTATACATTACAGATATATTGAAAGCCGAGAAAACGCCGTATATGATAATGGGTAACGGCTCCAACATACTGGTTAAAGACGGAGGCTACAGAGGCGTCATAATCAGAATTGATGACGGATTTTCGGATATACAGGTGCGGGGAACCTCAATAATTGCGGGAGCCGGCGCGCTGATGTCATCGGTAGCCCGAAAAGCCCTTGAGGCAGAGCTTGCAGGCTTTGAATTTGCATCGGGCATACCCGGCAGCATAGGCGGCGGCGTGTTTATGAATGCGGGAGCCTACGGCGGTGAGATTGCAGACGCTATAGAATATGCAAAGGTCCTCGAAAAAGCCTCAGGCAGTATTAAACAGATACCGGCTTCAGAACTTGAACTTTCCTACAGGCACAGCGCGCTGCAGCAGAGCGGCGATATTGTTCTTGAGGTAAAGCTTAACCTGAAAAAGGGTAGCTACGGCGACATTGCAGAGAAAATGAAAACACTCACGGCCAGAAGAAACGAAAAACAGCCGGTTCAGTATCCCAGCGCAGGCAGCTTTTTTAAACGGCCTGAGGGATATTTTGCAGGCAAGCTGATACAGGAAGCGGGACTAAAGGGTCTGTCTGTGGGAGGGGCTAAAGTGTCCTCAAAGCATTCGGGATTTGTAATCAACACAGGGGGAGCTACAGCCTCTGATATATTAAGCCTGATGAGGCTTGTTCAGAATACGGTTTATGATAAATTCGGCGTTATGATGGAGCCGGAAGTAAGAATTATAGGGGAAGATGCCTGATGAAATACAAAATGACATTTGATTATCACACACATACGATTTTTTCACACGGCAAGGGAACTATAGCTGATAATGTGGAAGCGGCAAGAAGCAAAGGTCTCAAAGGCATTGCCATAACAGACCACGGGCCGGGACATCTCACCTACGGAATTAAAAGAGAAGCCGTTCCCGAAATGAGACGGCAGATAGAGGAGCTTAAACTTGAGTATCCCGACATAGATATATTCCTTGGGGTTGAGGCAAACATAGTAAACAGAAGAAACCATCTTGATATATCTCCTGAGGAATTCAGTGAATACGATTTTGTAATAGCCGGGTATCACTACGGAGTGACTCACGGCTACTGCGCATATAACTGGGTGTACAGACACAGCGGCTTCAAAAAAAAGAACCTGATTATTAAAAACACTGATATGACGGTTAAGGCTCTGTATGAAAACAACATCAGGATACTCACTCACCCCGGAGATAAGGGACCGTTTGATATGGATGAGCTGGCAAAGGCCTGCGCCGCAACGGATACGCTTATGGAGATAAGCACTCACCACAAAAACCTTACGGTTGAGGAAATCCGTATTGCAGCGAAATATGATGTTAAATTCATAATTTCAAGCGACGCCCACCAGCCATACAGAGTGGGCGACTTTGAGGGAGGACTTGCAAGAGCGGAGGCTGCGGGTCTTGATATAGCAAGGATAGTAAACCTTGAAAGAACAGAGGAGGGAGAAACCTGATGGAACTGATAATTGTTACGGGACTTTCCGGCGCAGGCAAATCCAATGCTCTCAACTGTCTTGAGGACATGGGCTACTACTGCATAGACAATATGCCTCCGGCGCTTATCGGAAGCTTTATTGACCTTGCAAAGACCAATAAGCTCAATGTAGACAAGGCCGCAATATGTATAGACTCAAGAAGCGGTGAGGGCTACAGAGGATTTGACCAGCAGCTTAACAAATATCACGATACTGACTATAAGATAATGTTTCTTGAGGCATCAGACGAAACTCTCATAAGACGCTTCAACGAAACCAGAAGAAACCACCCGCTTAACGTTTCAAGCGTCAAAGACGGCATACGAAAGGAAAGAGCGTTTCTTGCAAAGGCCAGAAGCATTTCAAACTATGTCATAGACACCTCAAATATGAAAACAGCCAAGCTCAAAGAGGTCATTAAAGACATAGTTATGAAAGGAGAAGAAAAACAGACTTTCATAATCAATATACAGTCATTCGGCTACAAGCACGGTATGCCTCTTGATGCGGATATGGTGTTTGATATGAGATTTATCCCTAATCCGTACTATGTGCCGTCATTAAAGGAACTGACCGGAAACAGTATGAAAGTTAAAAATTATGTGCTGAGACAGCAGGTTACCGTAGAATTTATGGAAAAAATAGTACCGCTGCTTGAAGAGATAATACCTGCATATATGCAGGAGGGCAAATATCACCTCAACATAGCCTGCGGCTGCACCGGAGGGCATCACCGCTCCGTTGCATCTGCAAACGAGCTTGCCCGTATATTCAGAGAAAAGGGCTACAGGATAACCCTTGCACATCGCGACTTATAACGAAAGGAAATATGAAAATGATAACAGAAAACATTCTTGATCTGATAGGCAGTACCCCGATAGTAAGCCTTGAGACCTCAACAGGCATGAAGATATTCGCAAAGGCGGAGTTTTTAAATCCGGGAGGAAGCATCAAAGACCGTGTTGCAAAGAATATGATTGAACAGGCCGAAAAAAGAGGCGTACTCAAAAAAGGTATGACAATAGTTGAGCCTACATCGGGCAATACAGGAATAGGCCTTGCGCTGTGCGGCGTGAGAATGGGCTACAACGTTATAATTGTTATGCCTGAAAATATGAGCGAAGAGCGCAAGAAAATAATCAGAGCGCTGGGCGCAGAGCTTGTACTTACACCGGCAGAGGAAAGCCTTGACGGTGCCGTAAACGAAGTGATGAGAATAGCTTCGCAGTCAGATGAATATTTCGTACCTCAGCAGTTTGAAAACCCTGACAATCCGAAAATTCACTATCTGACAACAGGTCCTGAAATATACAGTCAGCTTGACGGCAAGGTTGATATATTTGTTTCGGGACTTGGAAGCGGTGGTACACTGCAGGGAATAACAGAGTTTCTCAAAGAAAAAAATCCAGATCTCGTATCTGTTGCGGTAGAGCCTAAAAACGTATCTGCGCTTCTTGGAGATGAACCGGGACTTCATCAGATACAGGGTATAGGCGACGGTTTCATACCATCGGTGCTTGATACATCTCTGATAGATGAGGTTGTGACAGTTACAGACGAAGATGCCATCGGAACTACCAGAATGCTTGCAAGGAAACAGGGACTTATGTGCGGCACATCTTCCGGCGCAAACATATGGGCTTGTATGCAGATGGCGGAGAAATACGGCAAAGACAAGATAATTGCAACAGTGCTTCCCGACAGAATGGAAAGGTATTTCAGTACAGGACTGCTGTAAGGAAGTTTTCACAAAAAACCATCGTGATTAAGATGGTTTTTTGTTTGTAAAGGTGTAGACACAGGCAGCAATGATACATATAATAGTAGGTGGACACTTGTCCGAGAGTTTCCTACGGAGGTTAAAATGTCGTTTGCAACAGATACCAAAAACGAACTTGCACATATAGAACCTGAAAAGGACTGCTGTAAGCTTGCGGAGATAGCAGGCTTTATCAGAATGTGCGGAAGTCTGGAGCTTGAGGGTTTTGGCAGATTTAAAATAGTTATGCCTACAGATAACCCTGCGGCGGCAAGACACTACAAAAAAATGATAAAGGACTATTTCGGAGTCGATGCGCCACTGGAGGTGGGGCAGAGCAACACCATCAAAAAAGGCGTGACATACATTCTGACCATAGGGCCGGCGCAGAACTCAGAGGCCATATTAAGAGAGATAGGCATACTTATGATTAAGGGCGGTATGAACTATTTTGCAGACGGAATATATGACGGGATAATCAGAACCAAATGCTGCCGCAAAGCCTACTTAAGAGGAATGTTTATGGCTGCGGGAACAATCAGCAATCCCGAAAAGAGCCATCATTTTGAAATCAGCTGCAACAGCAGCGTGCTGGCATCGGATGTGCGCAGACTGATCAGGACCTTTACAGATCTTTATCCCAAAATCGTAGAGCGCAAAAAAGGCGAGGGCGTATATGTCAAGGACGGCAGGCAGATACTTGATATACTTGCAATTATGGGAGCTCACAGTCAGTACCTTGCATATGACAATGTAATGATGATGAAAGCCGTTAAAAACGAGACCAACAGAATAAGCAACTGCGAGATTGCCAATGTGGACAAAGTAGTAAGGGCAGCAGGCAGGCAGATAGATGCAATAGAAAAAATACAGAGAGTAAAGGGACTTGATTTCCTGCCGGACAGGCTGCAGGAGATAGCGCTTTTAAGACTGGCGCACCCGGAGGCGCCGCTTCCGGAAATCGGTGAAATGATGGATCCGCCTATAGGCAAATCAGGTCTTTCTAAGAGATTTAAAAAAATAGAGGAGATAGCGGACAGCTTGACAGAGTGATATGGAAAAAGGACAGATAGTTGAAATATATATACACGATATGAGCCATGAGGGCAAGGGTATCGGATACTGTGACGGTATGACGGTATTTGCAGACGGTGCTGTTGCAGGGGATACGGTAACGGCGCAGCTTACAAAAGTTAAAAAAACATATGCCTTTGCCGATACTGTTGAGATTAAACAGAAATCGGAATTCAGAACAGAGCCACACTGTCCGTACAGCGACTTATGCGGAGGCTGCAGTCTGTCTGCTTTAGATTATGAGAAGCAGGGAGAAATCAAGACAAAGCAGGTCAGGGACAAGCTTGAAAGAATAGCAGGTTTAGAAAGCCCTGATGTAAAAGATATGATACAGATGGAGGAGCCTTACAGATACAGAAACAAGGCGGAGATGCCCGTAAGAGGCGGCTGCGTGGGATTTTTTGAGGCTAAAAGCCACAGGGTCTGCGATATACCCGACTGCATAATACAGTCAGAGGCTGCTATGGCGGCGGCGCAGGCGGTCAGAGTATCGGGCGAGGAATGTATCAGACATATGGTGGTGAAAACAGCCTTTGGTACAGGGCAGGTAATGGTTATACTTGTGACTGACGGCAGTGGGCTTAAAGACGCTGCAAAGCTTGTTTCTTCTATTGATGATGCAATTTATGCTCTTGATGATATATATTCACTTGAGAGCGTTTATATAAATAAAAAGAAAAAGACCGACAAGGGAAGAAACGTGATGGGCAGCGATTATACTCTGCTTGCGGGAAACAGAACTATAATTGAGGAAACAGCGGGACTTAAATTTGAAATATCACCAGCCTCGTTTTATCAGGTTAACCCTGAGCAGATGATAAGGCTTTATGACAAGGCAGTCGAATATATGGATTTAAGCGGAAATGAAACAGTGCTGGACCTTTACTGCGGAGTAGGCACCATTGGTATATTTGCAGCCCGAAAGGCGGGACAGATAATAGGTATAGAAACAGTTAAAGAGGCTGTAATTGACGCCAACCGAAATGCGGTTATAAACGGTATTGTAAATGCCAGATATATAACGGGCAGAGCAGAGGAGGTAATGCCTGCGCTGCTTGGCTACGGAGAGGATAAGGCAGCCCTTGAGAAATGGCAGAAATGGTTCTGCCAACAGGAGATACATATGGATAAAGCCGATGTGGCTGTGCTTGACCCGCCGAGGACAGGCTGTGATGAAAGACTGCTTGAGACGCTGGCAAAGGCTGCGCCTGCGAGGATAGTATATGTATCCTGTGATTCGGCTACAATGGCAAGGGATATAGCAAGGCTGACTGAGGCAGGCTACAGATTTGAAGAGGCAACGCCTGTTGATATGTTCCCGTGGACAAGCTCGATAGAGACAGTAGCGCTGCTCACAAGAAAACAGCAGCACTGAAAGGAGTGACAACTATGAAATTAATGATTGCATCGGATATTCACGGTTCGGCATACTACTGCCGCAGGCTGATTGAAGCATTTGAAAGAGAAAAAGCAGACCGTCTGCTGCTTCTGGGAGATATACTATATCACGGACCTCGAAATGATCTTCCGAGGGAATATGCGCCCAAAGAAGTAATTAAAATGTTAAATGAACTTAAAAACAGCATATTCTGTGTTCGCGGCAACTGTGATACAGAGGTTGACCAGATGGTTTTAGAATTTCCTGTTATGGCCGATTACTGTATTTTGACGGCAGGCAGCCGGCTTGTATATGTCACACACGGACATAACTTTAATACGGAGCATCTTCCGCCGATGCAGAGCGGAGATATACTGCTTCACGGTCACACCCATATTCCGGCATGTGAGCCGTTTGGAAACGATAACCTGTATTTAAATCCGGGTTCTGTTTCAATACCGAAAGCCGAAAGCAGGCACAGCTACATGCTTATGAATGAAAGTGAATTTACATGGCATTCTCTGGACGGAGAGATTTATCACAAGCTTGACCTGTGATGCGGAGTGTGTATTGCAATTAACGGAAAGGTAATTATATTATGAACGAAAAATATCCTTATTCAGAGTTTTTGGGAGTTGAAATCATAAGCGCCGATGAGAACGGCGCAACAGGTAAATTTAAAGCAGTCAGCGAATTTACGGATATGCTGGGACATGTTACGGGCGGAGCCTATGCTTCCCTTGCAGACGCCGTAGGCGGAGCTGCCGCAAGAGCAACAGGGGATATGTATGTAACCCAGAACTGCAGCCTGCAGTTTTATCAGAGCACTGAAGTGTCTGATACAGAACTGATTGCAGAGGCAAAGATAAGACACAGAGGCTCCCGCACCTGCATAGCGGCGGTGGAGCTTAGGCATACCGACGGAACTGTTGTGTGCGACGGACAGTTCTCATATTCAAAGATATAGCAAGAGGAAAGCGGGTATGAAAGAACGGATAAACAGGTGGATAAGTGAATTTATAGCAGAGTATTCAAAGCGGTCTGAAATCAGTACGGAGTGGGGAGAGCCCATTGTCGGTTTTGCCGATGCTTATTCACCGTATATACAGAACCTGCCAGAGCTTATCAGCAGCTCCCACGGGCTCCCGCAGGATATAATGGAGGATGCAGCCAGTGTAATCGCATATTTTGTTCCTTTTACAAGGGCGCTGGCAAAGTCAAACAACAACGGCGGCGAATACGCCTCACAGCAGTGGGCTGACGCTTATGAGCAGACAAATGCAATGTTTGGCAGACTGAATTCATATATTATAGACAGACTGAGTGAATACGGATACAGGGGAGCAGTGCATCCGGCAGCAGGCACCTTTGATCATGACAAACTTATAAGTGACTGGTCATTTCGTCATTTTGCCTATGCTGCGGGACTCGGAACTTTCGGAATAAACAATATGCTTATTACACCCAAAGGCTGCTGCGGCAGATACAACACAATAATCACCAATCTTGATGTTGCGGCCGATAAGCCTATGGAAAGGGAATTATGCCTTTATAAAGCAAACGGAAGCTGCGGCATATGTATGAAAAACTGTCCCACACAGGCTATTTCAGAGGATGGCTACGACAGACACAAGTGCTATGAAATTCTCTGCAAAAATGCGGAGATATATAGAGTTGAGGACAATTCCTATGAAGGCAGCAATGGAAGTGAAGTATGCGGTAAATGCGTAGCAGGCTCACCCTGCGCTTTCTGGAACAGATAGAACCCACTATCTGCGGCCGGCTTTCATATAAACTACATTTTTACATTACCTTATGCACACCGGAAATATATATAATCAATATAGGAGATTAAGATGTTCGGATATGTTATGGCAAACCGCCCTGAACTTAAAATCAGAGAATATGACCGATACAGAGCATATTACTGCGGGCTTTGCAGAGCGCTCAAAAAAGAATACGGACTTTTGGGCAGACTGACTCTTAATTACGATATGACTTTTCTAGTTATGCTGCTTTCGGGGCTTTATGAGCCTGAGAGCTGCTGCGTATGCAGGAGATGCATTGCGCACCCTGTATCAAAGCATGAGGAAATTACGAGTGAAGTATCGGAATATGCGGCTGATATTAATATAATTATGGCATACTACAATGTGCTTGATGACTGGAAGGATGAGAGGAAGTTTTCAAAGCTTCTGCTGTCGCTTTTACTTAAGGGCAAAATGAAAAAAGCCTGCAAAAGACAGCCGCAAAAAGCGCAGAGGATAAGCGAGCTTCTCGACAGACTGTCAGAACTTGAAAAAGCAGGCGAGGAGAACTTTGAAGAGCCGTCAGGCGTATTTGGAGAGATAATGGGTGAGGCTTTTGCATACAGAGATGATTTCTGGAAAGACCGGCTTTACCGCTGCGGATTTTATCTGGGCAAATTCATATATCTGCTGGATGCGTATGAGGATATTGAAGAGGATATTAAAAAGGACAGATACAATCCGATAAAACCTATATACAAAGAAGCCGATTTTGAGAAACAGTGGGAGCAGGTGCTTACCGTCAATATAGCGGAGTGTACCGGGGAATTTGAACAGCTTCCGATTATAGATGATGCCGAAATAATGAGAAACATACTCTATTCGGGAGTATGGATAAGATACGAAAAAGCAAAAGGAGAGAAAGCCTAATGAATCCATATGAGGTGCTTGGAGTAGACAGCAATGCAACAGATGATGAAATCAAAAAAGCATACAAACAGCTCAGTAAAAAATACCACCCTGATGCCAATATGAACAATCCCAACAAGGAAGCCTATGAAGAGAAATTCAAGGAGGTTCAGCAGGCCTACGACATTATTATGAAGCAGAGGTCGGGGCAGGGCAATTATCAGGAATTCTGGAATTCCTACACAGGACAGCAGCATGACAGCACACAGGAGGAGATATACCTGAATGCTGCCAGAAATTACATACAAAACGGCAGATACGATGAGGGTATGAATGTGTTAAACAGCATTGAAAACAAAACTGCTGAGTGGTATTTTTTAAGATCCAATATATATCTGAGAAAGGGTCAGAGATCGGCGGCTATAGCGGATGCCAGAGCTGCCGCGGCTATGGCTCCGGGAAATATGAACTATCAGCAGTACCTTTACAGTCTGGAATATCAGAGCGACTGGTACAACCAGACAGGTACACAGTACGGCAGGAGAACAGTATCGTTTAACCCATGTGATAATATATGCCTTACACTTGCGCTGTGCAGCTGCTGCACAGGCGGAGGCGGATATATGTTTGTGCCTTGTATATGTTAGGAGGAATATACGATGAACGATTTTAAAAGCAGGATAAACAGATTTATGCTGGGCAGGAGAGGTATTGATGAATTTGAGAAATTCATAGGAATAGCGGTGCTTGTATTCCTTGCGCTCTACATATGGCTTCACAGCGCGCTGTGCTACTATATTGTGATTATAGGGATTGTGTACGGCCTTTTCAGAATGTTTTCAACCAATATCCCTAAGAGATACAGAGAAAACGAAAAATATCTTGAAATAAAAAACAGCTTCATAAAGCCGAAGAAAAAACAGAATGACAGCGGCAGCTGTAATAATGAAACACACAGCAGCGGCAGTCAGTATATGTTTTTTAACTGTCCCGGCTGCGGTCAGAAGATGAGGGCGCCAAAGGGCAGAGGTCGTATCAGAGTTAAATGCCCGAAGTGCGGCAAAATGTTTGAAACAGAGGTTTAGCCCCTGCGGATATATGGTAAACAAAAATGCTATGCGAAACCTGTAAAGGTCCTGCATAGCATTTGCTGTTATTAATATAATTTTGTATCTACAACCTTAGGCTCAAATCCCGCTTCTTCAAGGGCCTTGAGGATAGAGAGCTTGTGCTCCGTACCGTAGGCTTCCATAGTTACGCGCAGTTCAACAGCGTTAATTCTGTTGATGCTGACAAACTGGTTGTGCTCAAGCTTGATTACATTGCCTTTCTCCTTTGCAATTATGGAGGCAACCTTTACAAGCTCTCCGGCCTTGTCAGGCAGCAGCACTGATACGGAGAATATTCTGTCCTTTTGAATAAGTCCGTGCTGAACTATTGATGACATTGTGATTACGTCCATATTGCCGCCGCTTAATACGACAACCGCTTTTTTGTCCTTGAGATCAAGGTGGCTGAGTGCCGCTACAGGCAGAAGTCCCGAATTTTCGACAATCATCTTGTGATTTTCAACCATATCAAGGAATGCGCCGATAAGCTCATTGTCATCGACTGTAATTATCTTGTGAATGTTTTCCTTGCAGTAAGGGAATATGGTTTCACCGACTCTCTTTACTGCCGTACCGTCTGCAATTGTGTTTGCGCTTGGCAGGGTAACAGGCTCGCCCTTTTCAAATGCCGCGGTCATACTTGCGGCAGCGGCAGGCTCCACGCCGATTACCTTGATTTTAGGGTTGAGCATCTTTGCAAGTGTTGAAATTCCTGTAATAAGTCCGCCGCCTCCGATAGGCACGATTATGTAGTCAACCGTAGGCAGCTCCTGAACTATTTCCATGGCAATACTGCCCTGACCTGTAGCTACCGCAAGGTCATCAAACGGGTGGATAAATGTATATCCGTGCTCCTCTGCAAGCTCCATTGCCTTTTCGCAGGCATCGTCATACACATCGCCGTGCAGTACGATTTCGGCGCCGTAGCTTTTGGTTCTGTTTATCTTAATCAGAGGAGTTACCGTAGGCATTACTATGGTTGCCTTGCAGCCGAATTTTTTAGCGGCATAGGCTACACCCTGCGCGTGGTTTCCGGCTGAGGCTGTAATAAGGCCTTTGGCGCGCTGCTCATCTGTAAGGGTTGCGATTTTGTAATATGCGCCGCGAACCTTGTAGGCTCCGGTGTACTGCATATTTTCGGGCTTGAGATAGATTTTGCCGCCTGTTTTGCTGCTCAGGCTTTCGCTGTATTCAAGATTTGTGGGGAGCGTAACATTTTTGACAAGCTGCGCTGCCTCTTCAAAATTTTTAAGTGTAAGCTCTTTCATATATTAATCCTCCACTGCTGCGATAACCTCAACCTCGCACAGAACGTTTTTAGGCAGAGTTTTTACGGCTACGCAGGATCTTGCAGGTGCTTCTGTGAAGTACTGCGCATAAACTTCATTAAAGGCTGCAAAATCGTCCATATTGCTCAAAAAGCAGGTTGTCTTGATGGCGTTTTCCTGCCTGGTGCCTGCTGCCTTTAAAACTTCCATAAGGTTTTTCATAACCTGCTCTGTCTGTGTTCTGATGTCTGTGCCGACTATATCTCCTGTTGCAGGATCAAGAGCTATCTGTCCCGAAGTAAATACCATTCCATTTATTTTAATTGCCTGTGAATAAGGGCCTACAGCTGCAGGAGCCTTATCAGTGTGAATTTTATTCATAATACACCTCCGTGAGATTTGTAATTTTGTACTACAAACAGTTTACCCTTATTCACCGCCATATTCAAGAGAATATTTGATTGAAAAGGCTGCGGACGTATGATAATATTGCCTTGCATAGCAAAATACAGGACAGGGGAGAATTGATATGGTAAAAAAATGTTACAGATGCGGCAGCGAAAGGCTGACAAGGCTTGTTCCCGCAGGGGCGCTGGTTGTGCCGGAGATAAGCGAGGCGGTTGCAGAGGGGCTTGCCGAGGTGGTCTGCAATAATGACGGATTTATGACAGGCTACAGGACCAGATGCGAGGACTGCGGCTTTGAGTGGACGCCTCTGATGGGGAAGCGGCTGGAGGCCGAGCCGATAAAGAAATAAAGCAAGGGTTGACATACCTAGAGCTTCTAAGTATAATAAGCATACATAGAAGTTCTAGGTATATTTAATTGGAGGTGAATATAAATGGATAAGGGACTGGTAGGCGGCAGCTCAATGCTTCTTGTATTAAGCCTGCTGACCGAAAAGGATATGTACGGCTATGAGATAATAAGGGCGCTTGACGAGCGTTCCGACAGTACATTTCAGTACAGGGAGGGCACACTGTATCCGGTGCTGCACAAGCTGGAAAACAAGGGATTTGTAACCTCATACAAAGAAAAGACGCAGCAGGGCAAGGAACGTAAATACTATTCAATTACAGCAAAGGGACAGGAGCAGTTCGCAGAGGAAGCCAGACAGTGGCAGGCTTTCAGCAATGCAGTCAACAAGGTTGTATATGGTAAGGGCGGTGCGATATGGACAGAGGGGAATTTATCACCAGAGTTTTAAAGGAAGTCAGGTTCAGGCCTGATCATAAATCCATCAGTCAGGAGCTTGCGGCTCATATTGAGGACAGAGCGGACTGGTTTTGCGGGCAGGGAATGTCGCGGGAGGAAGCGGAGGCAAAGGCTGTTTTGGCTATGGGAGAGCCTTCTGATATAGGCAGGGAGCTTAACCGCGTGCACAAGCCGCTTTTAGGCTGGCTCTGGCAGCTTTCACGGCTTGCGGTAGCAGTTATGGCAGTCATAGTTATAATATCGGCGGTTGTGTTTTTTAAAGGCAGCGGACAGCCCTGTATATATCAGAGCAACGGAAGCGATATTATGACCTATGAGGACGCTGAGGCTTTCGGAAATCTTAACAGTCAAAAGAAGTTAAACGGCGAGACCATAACCATAGGAAATACAGTTCTGCGTTTTGAGAGGATAGCTATAATTGAGGGTGAGGCGCATTCAGAACCGGACAGTATTATGTATCTTCAGATAAAGGTTATAAAGGGCGAGTACAGTATGAACAGCGCCTTTGTAACCGAAGGCTTTTTTGACGACAGCGGCAGGGCTCTTGCAGGAGGCGGATATATGTTTTATCAGAAAGAAGACGGAAATGTCACTGTTGCATTTAAGAATGCCGATACAGGCACGAAGTATATAGATGTTGTCTACGATATGTTCGGCAGACATTCTGAATGCAGACTGGATAATCTGCAGGGGTGAAGAAATGAACAGATTTAAAAGGATTAAGCTGACAAGGGCGCAAAAGACAATAAGGAATATTGTAATAGCGGCTGTGTTTATTGCAGCAGTTCCTATGCTGTTTAATGTGCATTTCACTTCGGAGGCTGCGGCGCAGGAGGTGCTTGAGGAAGCGGGTCTTACGGATGCGAAATATATAGCATCCCACGAATTTAAGACAAAGCCTGCTTTTGCAAAGAACAGATATACGATAAGCAAAAGGTTTTATGAGGCTGATATTGACGGCGACTCGTATATGATAACCGTGCCGTACAACAGTTGGTTCGGTGTGGTGTATAAGGCGGAAACTCCTGACATTGTGAAAGTTTCTGACAGGATAAAGATAGCATCTGTCAAACGTGACGAAAACGACAGCAGCCCAGATTATATCTCCGGCAGAAGAGAGTGTATGCGTGTGGAGGTCAGAAATCCGGAGAGCCTGTATGCTGAGTTTGCAAGGGAATGGCTGGACAATGACTGCTATATAGAAGTTTACAGAAATCTCAATGATGAGCAGATAATTTCATTCTCTGTGTCGTATTTCTCCGACGGGTTTTGCGATGACTACAAAGGCGGCTGCAGCATTATTATGAATATAGATACGCAGGAGATATTAAGTCTGGTTCCGCAGGAAAGCGACTGGAACCCTGTGCATCTTGAGGACAGGCACAAGATGTCATCGGAAGTTAAATATAAAGGGAAGATGTCTGTTACAGAGGAAAGAGCAAAGTACATATGCAATACACTTTATGCCAAGGCTACAGATTACATACAGCAGGAGGGAATAGATGAAGCTGACTAGAATGCAAAAGACAATAAGGAATGCGGCGATAGTTATTGCACTCCTTGCAGTACTTCCTCTGATGTTTGATATGCATTTCAGTGCAGAGAAAGCAGCAGAGAAAGCTCTTGAAAAAGCAGGCTGCGAGGATGCTGACTACATAGCGCAGTATGAGACAGTCTGTTCTGAAAAGCTGCTTAGCACGATTAACAAAAGCATAAACAGTGAAATTTATTATTCCTGTAAAAACGAGGGCGCTGAATACGTTGCGGCAGTTCCGTATAAAA